>JAGIAB010000059.1:0-5622 GCA_017745135.1 Flavisolibacter sp. | reverse complement strand
CATGCAGTTTAACATCCAGATTGATTCCGGTATCAAGTCATTCCCTTATAACAGCATTTTTCCCAACGGTTGTCCGGTCATTATTGATTGCTCTTTCGCAGTCTTCGCAATAAGTGGCTGCTTCTTCGGCTGCAATCCTGTGATCTTCTTCATCACCGGCATATTCGTTTAAATTGATCATCTGTCCCCGCACAAAGGGTTTGTCGTTTTGCGGGGCTTTGTTTTTTTCTGTGTGCATACAAAGAATTTATAAATAGTTCTTCAAAGAAGAATTATTACTGCTTTACACATCAGGAACACTTTGCCCTTACTGGATCTTGATCTCTTTCGACGCTCTTGTTTCCTTTTCTGTTTTGGGAATGGTTACCTGTAAAATGCCATCGTTGTATTTAGCTGAAATGCTATCATCCTTTGCGTTGTCGGGAAGCTGGAACGAACGGGTGAACGAACTGGAGGTATATTCCCTCCGACTGTATTCTCTTCCATCACCCCCTTCCTTTCTTTCAATTTTCGATTCTGCACTAATGGTTAGTACATCATCATTCACTCTTAATTTGAAATCTTCTTTTTTATATCCCGGGGCCACTAGTTCTACGCTATAACTGTTCTCACTTTCCGAAAGATTGACAGCCGGCATTGAAGCCCTTGTTTGCGGAAATCCTGCTCCAAAAAAATCAGAGTCAAAAAAGTCTCTCCACGGCGACATGCTCCTGCCGGTGTCGCTTCGCCTGGTAAGATTTGCCATAACAAAAAATTTTAAGTGAGTAATTAGAATTCTATTGCCACAAAGAATATTCCAAAGGGAATGATGAGGCTGTACTACTGCACTTAAGAATAATTCTGATCAAAAACTTCAAGATTCCACTATTCACTGAAATTACCCTTGTTAAGGCATGACTATTGCATCATGATATTCATGGCGTACCTCGGACCAACTGTTCAGGTACCTATGACGGCTGCAGTTATTTACATAGTTGCAACCGAAATAAGAAAGAGTGATATCCGTATCACTCTTTCTGTTTTAGTACTATTATTTTTGGGACAACGGCAGTCATGGCTCAGTATTTTCTATAACTAAATAAAAATGTTATGAAAAAGCTGTTGGTTGCCTTTAATGCCACTAATTATTCAAATTCGCTGGCCCAATTTGCTATAAAAATTGCCAGGCAAAGCAATTCGGTTATTCATGCCGTATTTCTTAGTCCTTCTTTTGTTCCTGTAACCTATCCTTTTCCTAACGATCTGCCACTGGCTTCAACCGGCCTTATTTCTACAGCGGAAATGATAGAGGAAAGCAGGAAACTTACGGAGGCGGATATCCAGCTATTTAAAGATGACTGTGCAGCCAAAAATGTTTCGTGCAGTATTGATTACTCCACCGATATTACGCTTGAGGATTTAGTTGACCATAGTGCCTTTACTGACCTGATTCTTTGCGATGCAAAGGAGGAACTGGGCGGCATTTCTATACGAGACCTGTTGATGGACACACACTGTCCTGTACTGTTGGTGCCGCAGGTGGTTCAAATGCCGGCAAAGGCTGTGCTTTGTTATGATGAAAGTTTTTCCAGCATCCTCGCTATGAAAATGTACAGCTATCTTTTCCCTGAATGGAGGGAATTGCCATCCACCGTTCTTTCCATCAATCCCAAGGGTGATAACGGGATGAAGTTTGACGATTACCTGAACGACTGGCTTCCCATGCATTTCCCTTCGCTTCAAAAACAAATTCTTCAGGGAAATTTACAAAGAGAGCTGGTAAGCTTCATCCACAAAAACGATGAACAGTGCATTGTTGTTATGGGTGCTTACGGAGGTAATGCCGTATCGAGGTTGTTCCACCGCAGTCTGTCTAATATTGTAATTGAAGAAACAAATGCACTTGTTTTTATTATGCATGAATAGGCTGCAATTGTATTCTTCATTGCTTCTCCAGGCATTAGTACAAAACCTGTGATTCGTTTCCTGCAGTGTTGTTAGAATGTTGGCATTGCGTTCCTCGGATCAACCTGCGCTTGCAACTGGTATTCTTTTGGTGGCTCAGCACCCAGTAAATTTTTTACAAAATAATCCCAGCGGCGCCGCATCATGTAGTAGGTGTGCTCACCATAACCATGGCGGGCATTCGGAAATACAATGAGGTCATAATCCTTTCCTGCTTTTTGTAAAGCTTCTACCACCAACCAGGTATTGTACGGAGGAACATTATCATCCATAAGGCCATGGGCCAGCAATAATTTTCCTTTTAAGTTTTTTGCATAAAGCTGGTTGGCCTGGGTCGTATAATTATCAGTGCCATCAGGATTTTTTTTCAGCAAGCCGATATAGCGTTCGCCCCAGTCGTCTTCGTAATTGCGGTTGTCGTGGTTACCGCTTTCACTGATACCCACTTTAAAAAAATCGGGGTAACGGAACATGGCTGCTGCGGTAGCAAAGCCGCCGCCGGAATGCCCCCAGATACCAATACGGGTTGTATCAATATAAGAGAAACGCTTAGCCAGTTGACGAATGCCGGTTATCTGGTCGGGCAAAGTGTTCTGGCTCATGTCCGGATAATACATGTCGTGAAAACTTTTGCTGCGCAAGGGATTGCTGGTGCCTTCAAGAACCAATACACAAAATCCTAATTCAGCCAGTGCCTGATGGTCGCCACGGGATGCAATGAAGCCCCATTGACCACCCATGCTTCCGCCCTGCGGACCGGGATAGATGTAGTCAATGATGGGATATTTTTTTGAAGGATCTAAATTGGTTGGCGTGTACAGCAATCCATAAATATCGGTAACACCATCGTATGCTTTTACGGTAATGGGTGTTGGCGGCTTCCAACCGGCTGCTTTCAACCGCGATACATCGGTGCGTTCCACTTCTTGCAGTTGTTTGCCCGTCATATCACGGACAACAGTTACCGGAGGAACATCGGGCCTGGACCAGGTATCAATAATATATTTTCCCGAAGGAGAGAATTGTACCTGGTGAAAACCATCGCCTGGAGTCAGCAGTGTCATTCCCTTTCCATCAAAACCAATTTTGTATAGTGACCGGAAGTAAGGATTTTCTTTTTGTAATCCGAAGGCATAGAAATAAATGCTGCGGGTTTGCTCATCTACCTTCAGCATTTCACTTACTACAAATTCGCCTTTAGTGATTTGATTTTTCAGTTTGCCGGTGGCAGCATCATAAAGGTATAAATGTCCCCAGTTGTCTCTTTCGGAAAACCAAATGATCTCGTTGGTTTTTGGTAAGAATTTCCAGTTGATGGTGCCCCAGCCGGATTCATATTGTGTAGCAACCGTTTCCTCGAACACTTCCCGCACTTCACCTGTTATTGCATTGGCAATGCGGAATTTTTCATTCTTGTGATCACGTGAGGTAGAAACGAATGCAAGCCAGGCCCCATCTTCGCTCCAGTCCACATCATCAAGGGTTCCGCTGCTGGAAATATCATCGCTTAAAGTAGCACGGTGCGGGTCTGGAGCCACGTTAAGTGTGATTACTTTGGGATTGTCCACTTCAATAATGACACGGGCGATCATGGGAATATGCTCATCACCCGGCAAAGGATATTTCCATTGCTCCAGTTTTGGATGACCGACATTGGTAGTAACCAAATACATTTCACCAACCTGGCGTTGATCCTGTTTAAATGTGGCGATCTTTTTTGAGTCCGGCGACCATCTCAGCACGGGGGCATCGCTGTGCGTCCATCCGGCATTATCGGTAGCGTATCCAAAATCTTTGATGCCATCTTTTGTAAGCTGTGTTTCTTTTCCTGTTTTGGTATCACGCACCCAAAGGTTCCAGTCGCGGATGAAAGCAGCTTTGGTACCATCAGGAGAAGTTACTTCCAAAGGTTTTCTTCCCGAACGTACTCCATTGTTTGAAGCTTCTGCTTTTTCAAGCCTATAGTTTTGAAGATTGGCTTTCCAGAACTGACCGTTCGCTAAAAAAGAAACAGATTTATTATCATCGGAAAAAGAGAAGGATTGAAACGGTAAAGAAGTGGCGTTAATCGTTCTGCCTGTTGCGGATGAAAGAGCAGCGGCGAGTTTTTGTGCATCGAAAGCAAGCGTTTTAGTTTTTTTAACCGGATCGATCAAAACAAATTCGCTCCCCTGGGGCGTGAGTGTCCGGTACCAGAAACGATCACCTGATATCCAATTAGGAGTTGTGAAATTGCGATCAATGTATTTCTGTGTACTATATCCGAGAAAGCTTTCGGCACGTTGATAATCCCTTTCGGCAAGTTTTTCCTGGGCATGAGTGGACACAATAAGAATACAAGCAATCAAAGTGAAACGAAGTCGATTCATAATTGTACTGTTAGATAGATTAATGACGGATTTGTGCATCGATAGGTTTGCAAGTTAGGGATTTGGAGGTTGGGGGTTTGTTTTCAGGTGGAGCAAACAATGTCTTATTAGTTAAAAAACATGCTTTCGATTTTCTTTTAGATTCATTCAACTGAGGTAAGTAAAACGGAAATCTCCGCAGGCTTAAACTCTATGAGAATTTAAGCCTGCGGAGATTTCTAAAATAATTTTAATAAGGTATAAGCTCTACTTAAGCATTTACGCATCTGAATATATCGCATCATTTGCTCCGGTAGTTTTAATTGCAGCAGGCTTTATCGCCCCAGTAACAAAGTAGGTAGAATGTTTCGCAAATCATTGTATCCATATCTACCACATTGACAAAAAGTATAAAACAAAAGAGCCGGACATATGCCCGGCTCTTTAAATTCAATTGTGTAGTAATTAGTAAATATTACGGCAGTTGCAATTGTATCGCATCTGAATATAACGCATCATTTATTCCGGTAGTTTTAACAGCCACAGTAGCAAAAATAGTACGATTACCACCAAAAGAAGTCAGTTTTTGAACTGCATCTTTGTCGGCAGTTGCTGTGGAATTCACTAGTGCAACCAAATCTAATTTAACAGTACAAGTATTACTACCACTACCATTAGCAGCAGGAACCACGATACCCCCGGAATTTGTACCAGGAGTCCAGTTTTTTGCCAAACCTATAGTAGCAGACTGAATATCCGGTGTATTAGTTGGAGAAAGAAATATGTATACTCTCTCTAAGGTTCTTGCCGAGTTAGTAGAAACTTTAGTAAGGTTAAAATTAGCTGTAAAAACGCCACCAGTGTACGTGGTTTGGAAATTACTCATCCACCAATAGGGTACCACCTCGATATTACCTAAATCAGTATTCCCGTTAACTGTAATAGCCTTGGGGGTGGTAAAGTCCTCAAATGGATTTCTATTCGTTTGCGTTCTCATGTTGTACTCACCATCAAAAAATTTAGCGGTAAAGCTACCATCATGCTTGGCATAAACCCGGACTTCTCCAGCACCATATACCGGTTGATCTCCCTTTACTTGCTGTAAAAGCAAAGTAGCGGTGTTGGCTGAGCCGATAACATCTGGGTTGGTGTGTATTAATCCAACGGGTTGGCCCTGGTAAGTGAACCGTCCTGATAATGTTGATGACGGGTATTTCATATTATCCTTGCCGCACGATTGCACAAGCACACTTGCTGCAGCCAGTAACATTATTAAAACTGTTATTTTATTTTTCTGTTTCATAATATATTTTTTATGACTTATTTATTC
>JAGIAB010000599.1 GCA_017745135.1 Flavisolibacter sp. | reverse complement strand
CACCTTCTCCTTGAGGAGAAGGGAAGCGGTGCTTCGCGAATTAGTTTGGAGAGGGATGAAGATTCTTCAACGTTGAAGAGATTTGTTGGTGTGAGGTTGAAATATATAAACTGAGACATTAGCGCATATTTATGTTTCCTTCTTCTTCAATAGAAACATCACCCAAACTTCATAATTACAAATACCAGGGTCTTCAATAATGAAGATTCACTATTCACAGTTCGGTATAAAATTTATAGTAATGATGACTGAATTATACGGCAATGGACCAGAAAAACTATTTATGGTGGCAGACAGGAATTATTTACCAGGTTTATCCCCGCTCCTTCCAGGACAGTAACGGCGATGGCGTTGGTGATTTAAAAGGCATCCTGCAACGATTGGATTACATGCAATGGCTGGGCATCACTGCTATTTGGATCTCTCCTATTTATCCTTCGCCTATGGCTGATTTTGGTTATGATATTTCTGATTACACAGGTATTCATCCCTTGTTCGGCACTATGGATGATTTTGATGAATTGTTGCAACAGGCCCACAAAAGAAATATGAAGGTCATCCTTGACCTTGTTCCCAATCACACTTCTCATCAGCATCCCTGGTTTTTAGAATCACGTTCTTCCAAAACAAACCCAAAAAGAGATTGGTACATCTGGAAAGATCCGTTGCCTGATGGAACTGAGCCCAATAACTGGCTAAGCGTTTTTGGTGGTTCGGCATGGGAATGGGATGAAACCACCGGGCAATATTATTATCATGCTTTTTTGAAAGAACAACCCGATCTCAACTGGCGCAATCCCGAGGTGCAACAGGCAATGCTGAATGCAATGCATTTTTGGCTGGATAAAGGTGTTGATGGTTTTAGAGTGGATGTGATGTGGCACATGATAAAAGATGAACAATTCCGTAACAACCCAGCCAATCCCGAATACCAGGAACACATGGCGACTTACGAAAAATTGCTGCCCGTGTATTCCACCGATCAACCCGAAGTACATGACATCGTTCGTAAAATGAGAAGGGTCTTGAATTCATACGAAGAGCGCATGATGATTGGAGAAATTTATTTGCCTATACACAAACTGATCACTTATTACGGAACTGACGGTTCCGGTGCTCATCTTCCATTTAACTTTTTATTGCTGGCTGTTCCATGGGATGCTCAATACATTGCTTCCGCTATCGCAGAATACGAAGGAGCATTACCAAAGAATGCATGGCCTAATTGGGTATTAGGTAATCACGACCAGCCCCGCATAACCAGTCGTGTGGGTTTACAGCAGGCTAAGGTTGCAGCCATTTTATTAATGACCTTACGTGGCACACCAACTATTTACTATGGTGATGAAATCGGGATGACGGATGTGCCCATTCCTTTTGATGAAGTACAGGATCCCCAGGGATTGAATATGCCTGATAAAAATTTAAGCCGCGATCCGGAAAGAACGCCTATGCAATGGGATGATGGTGAATATGCCGGTTTTTCTAAAGTAAAACCCTGGTTACGTTTAAGTGCTATCTACAAAAGAAGGAATGTTGAAACAGAAAAGAAAGATCCTTACTCAATGTTATGCTTCTACAAGCAATTAATTGAACTAAGACAAAAGGAACCCTCTTTCATCACTGGAAATTATAGGCCCATTCATGCCGATAAACAATCGTTGGCATTTATAAGACAGGCGCCAAATGAAAAAGCTTTTTTGGTTGTGCTGAACCTTAGCCACAGGCCCTGCTACTTAAATATTCAGCACATAAAAATTGAAGGGAAGGTGATCTTCTCCACTTCGCCGGAATTGCATGGATCGGCAATAACAGAAAGAATGCAGTTGAGTGGTGATGAGGGAATCATTGTAGAACTATCCAACAACATTTTGTAAAAACAAATCCATGCTCTCAGCCCTTTTCAAAAACGACCGTTGGCAGTTTAAAGTCTGGGCGCCTGAAAAGGAGCAAATGAGACTGCATATTGTTGCACCATTCGAGGAAAAGATTTCCATGCAAAAAAATGATGAAGGTTATTTTACAGCGGAAGTAAAATCC
>JAGIAB010000598.1 GCA_017745135.1 Flavisolibacter sp. | reverse complement strand
GATTTCCACTTTGCCTCCTTTCCTGGGATTCATAGGCCGGAATATCCAATAAGCCATTATTGCCATAAGGACTCCAAAAAATAGCAGGATATAGTACCTAAACTTCAAGTATAGCGGATTAATGATATCAAATGTAATCAGCCATCACCAGTTTTTAAATTATGTAACAACTATTTTGCGTCGGGATTGCCATTTTTTTCAATAAAAAGTTGAATCAACTATTTTTATTCCTTCCTGTATTTAAATCCACTCAAACAAATCGTATCAATGCAACCAAAAAATAAAAAAAGTATACATATCATTTTCCTGGCCCTGTACATTTCTATTGTATTGTCTTACCTGCTTGTTTGCTTTGTCCCTTTTTTGAATCCGGGAAAATTCTGGTCTGTTGCTATTTTAGGATTAGGTTTCCCTTTCTTATTGATATTGCTACTAATCTGCCTCTTAGTATTCGCAATAAAAAAATCCAAATGGTTCTTTCTTTCTTTGATTGCATTACTCGCCAGTTGGAAACAACTGTCTGTTTTGATCGGGCTAAAGTTCTCAGAGCAATTTAATGAGTACAAGAAAGAGTCTTCTTTAAGAACATTATCATGGAATGTGTCGCGATGGACGGAAAGTGAAAACTCAATGAAAGAAAAGCAGGGGAGCAGTTATCGCAGCTTTATGCTGGATGCTATTCAAATCGAAAATCCTGACGTTCTTTGCCTACAGGAATTTTTTCAATGCTATGCACCTGATTATTTCCCTGATAATATTCAGCCATTACAGAAAATGGGTTACAAATACTACTACTTCACACCCTCCTCAAAAATTGTCAATGATTTATTTCAAACAGGTCTTGCTATCTTTTCAAAATATCCAATTACAGATTCAGCTTATTTCCAAACAATCAGCGGCGGGCATTCGGAAGGCTTTAGTTATGCTGATATAAAATTTCAAAATAAAACAATACGTATTTTTAATACGCATCTTGAATCCATCGGCATCAACCGCAATGACTATAACGATATAGGAAAAACTGAAACCGCCAGATCTATTGTCAGTAAATTAAAAAGTAGTTACTACATACGAAGCCAGCAGGCATCACAGTTACGTCAGGAAATGGACCGCAGTCCTTATCCGGTAATTTTTTGCGGCGACGTAGATGATGTGCCCAATTCTTACACTTATTTTAAAGTGAAAGGCGATATGCAGGATGCATTCTTAAAAAAGGGAGTTGGATTAGGCAGGACTTTCCAGTTTGTTTCACCAACACTCCGTATTGATTATATAATGGCTGATAAACGGCTGAACATAGAACAATTCTCAAAGCTCAATTATAAATATTCAGATCATTATCCATTATTAATGGACGTATCTTTTGCCCGGTAATATTTTATCAATCCAATTGTTCAGAGGGTAATTTACTATCTCAAAGATCAAATTCGTGTCACGAAAAATCCTAACTTAACCTGCTATTTATATCATGACATGAAAAAAACGTTTTTATCAGTCGTACCGCTTTTGCTTGCATTTATCTCTTACACTCAAACCTGGAAACCTTTATTCAACGGAAAAGATTTTACCGGCTGGAAACAACTCAATGGAAAAGCAAAATACACTATTGAAAAAGGTGAAATTGTGGGAACCACTGTTTTTGGAGAGCCCAATTCTTTTTTAGCAACTGAAAAAGATTACGGCGATTTTATTTTAGAGTTTGAGTACAAAGTTGATAGCACTATGAATTCGGGAGTGCAATTCCGTAGCGAAAGCAAGCCGGATTATCAAAATGGAAGAGTACACGGTTATCAATTTGAAATCGATCCTTCAAAACGGGCATGGACAGGTGGTATTTATGACGAAGCAAGAAGAGATTGGCTGTACACGATGGACTTAAATCCTGCTTCTAAAATTGCATTCAAACAAGGACAATGGAACAAAGTAAAGATCGAATGCATTGGCAATGACATGAGAACATGGGTGAATGGTTTTCCTTGCGCTTATGTAATTGACAACATGACGCCGAGAGGATTTATTGCATTACAGGTGCACTCCATCA
>JAGIAB010000597.1 GCA_017745135.1 Flavisolibacter sp. | reverse complement strand
AGATGACATTGTTTGACGCGTCTTTATACAAAAAATCGTTCGTAAGGGTTTGATACAATTTATTCACGCCGTCTGTCCATCCAAAATTTTGGGTAAGCGAAGGCGTAATCCCATAAAACAAAGTCTGGAAATCGGTAACGCCAATTAAATTGCTTTTGAAAGGAACGTTCATATTGTTTTGCGCAAAGTAGGCCTGGTTGGCTGTGCCATGCACCCAGGTTTCTCCGAACATCGTAATCTTTGGATATTCATCTGTCAATGCTTTATTACATCGATTCATGAAATCAAGATCGTTGTAGATATAGGTGTCAATCCGCCATCCATCTACACCAAATTCCTCCACACTCCAAATAGCATGTTGGATCAGGAAATTGGCAACGTAAGGATTGTTTTGATTGAGGTCTGGCATTTGAGGAACGAACCATCCATCCTGCATGATCTTCTTTTCATTCCTGGAACCATAAGGATCAAAAAGAGTTTGATCTTTATAATTGGTTTGTGTGTATTTGGGCCATTGGTGCAGCCAATCCTTCATAGGCATGTCCTGCACAAAAATGTTTTGTAGGCCTACATGGTTGTAAACTGCATCCTGTATCAGCTTCATGCCGCGTTTGTGCAATTCATCGCTTAGTTTCTTATAGGCGTTATTTCCACCATGCCGTTCATCAACTTTATAGTGATTAGTAATGGCATAACCATGTTCGGTGCGATCGGGCATGTCGTTTTCTAAAATTGGGGTTAGCCAAACCGTAGTCACTCCAAGGTCTTTTAAATAATCTAAATGGTCAATTACACCTTGTATGTCCCCACCATGACGATGATACATGGAATCCCGGTTGAGTGATTGGTCTTTGTATTGAGGGAGTTTATCATTGCTATAATCTCCATTGGCAAAGCGGTCCGGCATAATGAGGTAGATGAAATCCTGTGATCTTACACCCTGGGCAAATTCAGTTCCGTTGCCTTTGCGGCGGGGTTTGAGTTCGAAGTTGACTTTGCCACCTCGCCTGCCACTTAGTGTTTTAATAGTTACTACTCCCGGTTTAGCAGATGGAGAAACTATAACATCCAGAAAGACATAATTCTTATTCTCTACTCTATTAACTTTCATTAGTTGAACACCAGGATAAGAGATGCTGTATTCACATTCAGCCATGTTCTCTCCATAAATCATTAACTGAAGCTTTGGATTCTTCATTCCGATCCACCAATTTGTAGGATAAACTTCAGCTTGATTTTGCGCAAACGAAATTTTGATTGCAATGAGCAAAACAAATAATAATAGTCTTCTCATAATTAAACAGATCTTTCTTCCCTGATTTCTAATTCGGTTACTAATTCTTCATCTACTCTTTCGTTCTTTTTCTCTTTGATAAAGAAGAAACAAATCAATGCGGCTACTATCATCAACACTCCGCCCAATTGCACCGCCAGCATCATATCGTTGTTCAGTACATATTTCATCAAATATTTGAATCCTAATGAAGCCATGATTTCAGGCAGCACAATAAAGAAATTAAATATGCCCATGTAGATACCAATCTTTGATGGCGGGATAGCACTGCCTAACATGGCATACGGCATTGATAAAATACTTGCCCAGGCAATGCCCACCCCTGTCATACATAGGAACAACATGTTTTTATCCTGAACAAAAGCTACGCTGATTAATCCTGCAGCACCAATTAACAGGCAAAGTGAATGCGTTGTTTTTCTTCCCAGTTTGTCTGCAATGAATGGAAGAACAAATGCAAAGGCAAACGTCACAACATTGTAGAACGCCAATGTCAATCCTGCAAAATCTTTTCCATCACCGAATGCAGGATCGGTATCTGTTTTGGCGCCGAATACATGATAAGCTACTGCAATGGCATAATAAAACCACATCAGGAATAAACCGGGCCAGGTAAAGAACTGCACTAAAGAAACAATCCGCATCCGTGGCGGCATGTTTCGAATGGTTGAAAAAATTTCTTTCATTCCGCCGCCTGATTTTTTTTCTTTGTAAGGGTCATCGGCAAGAGGATATTCTTTTGTAGTGAATACTGTGTACAAC
>JAGIAB010000596.1 GCA_017745135.1 Flavisolibacter sp. | reverse complement strand
CGAAAGCACCGGCTTGTATAAAAAGTTAGTTGGCAAATTAGAGCCTTTCTTTACCAAACCACCTGAATTGAAAACCTATACAGTTGAACAGATACTGGAACATGTTTAAGAAACACGGTTAAAAACTGTTTTGAAGCCCACATTCCTGTGGGCTTTTTAGTTCGGTTGCAGGGAAGAAAATGCATTCAAATAAGTGATAAAACATCTTTCTCAAGATCATTTGATAGCCTTTAGGGAAAAGCAAAAGAAACCAAATGCAGTTGTAAACCATCCCCTCCTCGGGAAGGGGCGAGGTTAAGAGACGTTATGCAATAAACGACTTGGGGTGGGGTTTTAATAGAAGAAATTGTTCACCACCCTTCCTTCGTCAGGGCAGGCTCCGAAACATAGGCGCATAGATAATACACATAGTCTATGTGCTCTCTTTTATTGTGTCCCTGTGTATGTGGTGCAAATAAATCTTTAGAAATTGAAACCTTTTGAATTCCATAAGAACACCTGCAAAATGATGATAAGAATTACTGAACGTACAAGAGTGTGACACAACAGAAGCTCAATAGTAGTAATGCAGATGGCTACATAATCATCAACCTTAAATAAATAACCGATCAGCTACTATTATTTGATGTAATTCTCCTTTTGTTCTGCCTTTTACACCTTTGTTGATGCAGTCACAACACAAAAGTTAAAAAGAAAATTAACAACGGTGTAAAATGTTCAACCATTTGCTCTTCGCCTGAGAAGATCCTGCACGTAAATTTGCCAACAAAAAAGAACTACCCTTGAAAACTATTCCCCAAAAAGTACAGAATCTGATCTGAGAAAGAAAATGAAGAATAAACTATCCATTAATATATTACTAGGGTTGCTTATTGCAGTAATCCTGTTTCACATAGGTGTCATCGTTAAACTCATCCCTTACGATATAGCCTGGGGCGGACGACTTCAAAATGATTCGGAAATGTATGTTTTTGAAGCCGTCTCAATTCTTATCAACTTGTTTTTGGGACTTGTTTTGCTAATGAAGGGGGAATATATAAAATTTCGATTTAAGAGAAAAACGACAAACATAATACTATGGATTTTTCTCGTCTTATTTGTTTTGAATACTGTTGGTAACATTTTCGCAAAGACCAACTTTGAAAAATCATTTGCTGTTCTGACATTTATTTTAGCCATCCTTATTTGGACCATTTTGAAAACCAAACGCATTTACGACAAAGCGTACACAGAGAAAATGTAAGTGGCAGGCCGCCAAAGCCTTTCCGGTTGAATGGCTTCCAAAGGATGATCTTTCCCGAACTTAGTTACTGTGATGAAGATACACGTTACTTCCTGATGCGGGATTTGCTTTTATCATTCTTTGATGAACTCTTTTGTACTTCTTAAAGTATCAATAGGCCGAACGAGCTTTTCTATTTGTTCTCGTTGCGGTTCCAGGAAAGGAGGTAAAGACAATTTTTCACCCAACGTTTCGTAAGGTTCGTCTCCCATGAAGCCAGGACCATCGGTAGCAAATTCAAATAAAATCTGGGGAACCACTCTTGCATAAAGCGACTGAAAAAAGAACCGGTCTACAAAACCGGAATTAGGCAGCCTTAACTGGTTTAGCCATGCAATCCACTCCTGCAATTCGTTGCTGTCCTCTACACGAAAGGCCGCATGGTGCACAGTACCAAATCCCTGCCTGGCTTCAGGCAGTTCGGTATTTTCTTCAACAATGACGGAAGCCCCATTGCCACCTTCACCCATTTCAAATAAATGAAAATATCCTTCCTGCGCTGTTTCTCTAAATCGTAAAGCTGATACAAGCATTGCTTTTAAAGCCGCAAGATTGGAGATGCGGACAAATAGGGGGCCTAAGCCGGTAATGGCATATTGCAGTGGAACAGGACCTTTTTGCCAGGGTATGCCAGATGCTATCCCTTTATTCAATTCATCTGAAATGAGCTGGTATTGCTGATCATCGAAATCAGTGAACGAAACTGCTTTTTTGCCGAACTGGATTTCAATTCCGGTATGCTTCACTTGTAAACGATCGAAACGTTTCACCCAATATTCTAAGGCTGCATC
>JAGIAB010000595.1 GCA_017745135.1 Flavisolibacter sp. | reverse complement strand
GAGACAGACAATCTTGCCTGCTGAAGCTGAATATGTGCATCTTTCTTTTCTGTTTCGTAAGGACACCTGGAATTATATATTGACCGGCGGTATTGCCACCCTTTTAATTATTTCGGTGCTTGGCTATCGCAATTACCGGCAAAAACAAAAGCTGCAGTTGCAACGCATCAATGAGCTGGAAACAGAAAAACAATTGACGGCAATGGAAGCGGTACTAAAAGGAGAAGAACAGGAAAGAACCCGCCTGGCAAAAGATCTTCATGATGGATTGGGAGGGATGATGTCGGGCATTAAATATTCATTACAAACCATGAAAAAGAACCTGATTATGACGCCTGAAAATCAGCAGGCCTTTGAGCGTAGCTTGGATATGCTTGACAGTTCTATCAACGAAATGCGCAGAGTGGCGCACAATATGATGCCCGAAGCCCTGGTAAAATTTGGTTTGGATACTGCATTGAAAGACCTATGTAACGACGTCAATCAAGCCGGTGCCTTGCAGGTAAACTACCAGTCCATTGGAATGGACCACGCCCTTATCGATCAAACAACCGCTATTACCGTTTACCGCATTGTGCAGGAATTGATCAACAACACCATGAAACATGCCGCGGCAACCAATTCGATTGTGCAGTTGAGTAAAACAGACGACAAGCTTACCATAACCGTTGAAGATGATGGGAAAGGATTTGATACTGCCTGTCTCGATATGGCAAAAGGCATAGGTTGGACAAATATTAAGAACAGAGTGGAATTTTTGAAAGGCAAGCTTGATATACATTCACATACAGGGAAAGGAACTTCAGTACTGATTGAATTAAATATATAAATGAAGATCAAAGTTTTTATAACAGATGATCACTACCTGGTGATCGAAGGCATCCATTCTTTGTTGCAAAATGAAAGCAATATTGAGTTGGTAGGACATGCCATGAACGCTGCATCCTGCCTGGCTTACCTGGAACAGCATTTGCCTGATATCATCTTAATGGATATTAGTTTGCCGGACAAAAATGGAATAGATCTTTGCAAAGAAGTAAAAGAAAAATATCCTTCCGTATTTATTATTGGGCTCAGCACCTTTAACCAGCAAAGTTTTATTCAGAAAATGATGAGCAACGGTGCTTCGGGGTATGTACTTAAGAATGCTACGCAGGAAGAGTTAATGCTGGCAATAGAAACGGTAGCAAAGGGAAAAACTTTCTTAAGCCATGAGGCGGCACAGTCTTTACGAAAAAAAATTGCAGGAGTTCCGGTACTGACCAGCCGCGAGAAAGAGGTGCTGGAGCTTATTGCCGAAGGCCTCACGAACAACGAAATTGCGAAGAAACTTTTTATAAGTATAACAACCGTAGATACCCACAGGAAAAATTTATTGGCAAAGTTCGAAGCTAAAAATATTGCTTCCCTTATTAAAGCAGCAATGCAAATGCAGTTGATAGGCAACCACGGCCTATAAGGTGCGATCAGCCGGCTCAAATCATCTCCACATAACGACATTTTGTACATCTTTGCAGCCTATGAAAGTTTTCAAATTTGGTGGCGCATCGGTTAGCACGGCAGAAAGAATAAAGAATGTTGGGGAAATTTTGAAGAAGTATTCCGATGAACAACTGCTGGTAGTGGTTTCAGCCATGGGTAAAACCACCAATGCCCTTGAAAAAGTGGTGGAAGCTTTTTATAGTGGTGATCAACAAAAAGCATTGCAACTTTTTCAATCCGTTAAGGAAGATCATTTAGCCATTGTCAGGGAATTGGGCGTTGCAGATTCGCCACTTACCATCCACCACTCACTCATTAATTTTTTCACCGAAGTAGAATGGCTGCTCCATGATAAACCAGTACGCAATTTTGATTATTACTACGACCAGGTAGTTTGTATTGGTGAAATGCTTTCTTCGGCTATTGTGAGCGATTATTTAAACAGTGCCGGCATTTCTAACCAATGGATTGACGTAAGGGATATTATTCGCACTGATGACAATTTTCGTGATGCAAAAATTGACTGGCAATTTACGGCAAAAAGAATAGAAGAAAGCGTACTTCCCAGTTTTCAACAAATCAATATTGTAC
>JAGIAB010000594.1 GCA_017745135.1 Flavisolibacter sp. | reverse complement strand
GTTTGGAACTCAACGGAAAAAGGCTTGACCAAAAAGATGTTTCATTCGATAACCTTACGGCAAGCTTTGATATCAATTATCATCCGGGTACACTGAAAGCCATTGCTGTGGACAATGGTAAAGATGTGGACTCTGTTGTATTGCAAACACCTGGCAAGGCAGCTAAGATTCGTCTTACTGCTGATAGAAAGCAGATAAAAAATAGTCGCAATGACCTTGCGTATGTCACAGTAGAAATTGTTGATGCAAATGGAAGACTTGTTCCGGATGCGCCTGTTCCTTTACAATTTTCAATTGAGGGTAATGGAGAGATTGCAGCAACTGCAAGCGCCAGTCCTAATGACATGCAAAGTTTTCAAAAGCGGGAGCACAGAACATTTCGGGGAAAATGTTTGGTGATAGTAAGACCTAAAGACAAGGGAGGAAAGATAATAGTGAAAGCAAAAGGTGAGGGGTTAAGTGAGGGACAAGTAATCATTGAAGCGAAATAAATAAAAAGAATGACATACTATTTGAGACAAGGGAGGTTTCACGCAGAGAAAAGAAGAGCACTGAGAGTTTTTTTTGTGCATTCTGCTCTCTTATTGAAATAACTTCTCAAACAGCTTCGATCAATTATGTATTATTGCTTAAAACGATTTATAGTTCTAATAAGTTTTAATAGTACCATTGGCTTAATGTAAAAAAACAGATAATGAAACATTTATTTTTAGTTTTCTTTTTGTTGATAACGACGATTAGTTTTTCACAAAGCAAACAGAGTTTAAAACTTTGGTACGATAAACCATCAGGCACCACCTGGGAAAACGCATTGCCAATTGGAAACGGCAGGCTGGGAGCCATGGTTTACGGAAATGTTGAAAGAGAAACGATACAGTTAAATGAACATACAGTTTGGAGTGGTAGTCCTAACCGTAACGATAATCCATTAGCGCTTGATTCACTTGATATCATCAGGCAACTGATTTTTGAAGGCAAACAAAAAGATGCAGAGAGAATTGTGAACAGAGTGATCATTACAAAAAAATCACATGGCCAAAAATTTGAGCCGGTAGGAAACTTGCAACTTGCTTTCGCTGGTCATGAGAATTATACCAATTATTCCAGGGAGCTTGATATTGAAAAAGCCGTCACTAAAACTTCTTATACCGTAAATGGCGTTACCTATACAAGAGAGGCGCTGGCTTCTTTTCCTGATCGTGTGGTGGTAATGCGCTTAACAGCCAGCAAACCAGGTAGCCTTTCTTTCAATGCTTTTTTTACAACGCCTCAAAAAAGAGCAACCATTAAAACAACACCGTCAAAAGAGCTAACCATTTCCGGAACCACTTCTGACCATGAAACAGTGAAAGGCCTGGTGAATTATAAAGGTATAGTACGCATGAAGCTGGAAGGTGGAAGTTTGAATGCAACTGACACTTCGCTTATCATTAAAGATGCCAATGCTGCAACCATTTATATTTCTATTGCAACCAACTTCAATAATTATAAAGATATCAGCGGTGATGAAAATAAAAGAGCGTCTGATTATTTGAATAAAGCCTATCCAAAATCATTTGCCACTATTCTTCCTGCTCATGTTGCAGCGTATCAAAAATATTTTAACCGTGTAAAACTGGATCTGGGAGCAGATGCAACTGCATCTAAGCTTCCTACCGATGAACGTTTGGTAAATTTCACTTCAACCAATGATCCATCTTTTGTAACGCTGTATTATCAATTCGGTCGTTACTTACTGATTTCTTCATCTCAGCCCGGTGGCCAGGCCGCCAACCTGCAAGGTATTTGGAACCAGAGTATCAATCCGCCTTGGGATAGCAAATACACTATCAACATCAACGCTCAGATGAATTACTGGCCTGCAGAAAAAACAAACCTTGCCGAACTGCACGAGCCATTTCTGCAAATGGTGAAAGATTTGTCGGTTGCAGGACAACAAACCGCAAAAGACATGTACGGTGCAAGAGGCTGGGTGGCGCATCACAACACTGATATTTGGCGGGTTACTGGTGCTATCGACGGCGCTACATGGGGAACCTGGAGTGCGGGTGGCGGATGGTTAAGCCAGCACCTTTGGGA
>JAGIAB010000593.1 GCA_017745135.1 Flavisolibacter sp. | reverse complement strand
CCCTCTAGATCATCCGTTGGTAAAAGCCGGATTGGAATTAGGAAGACCTTATTACGGCTCCCCTACTTCATCCGACAAAGCATTAATGCCGTTTCCGGCTTTGAAAATTGGTCCCGGTGATTCAGCAAGAAGCCACACAGCAGATGAATTTATTTTTATCGATGAAATCAAAGAAGGCATTGATCTTTACATCAAGCTCTTGGAACAACTGGTTTTATAATTCGTGTAATTCGTCCCGATAACTATCGGGATTAAAATTCGTGTCATCACCATGAAACTCTGGCAAAAAGAAAATACGTCCGTTTCGGAATTAATTGAAAAGTTTACAGTGGGAAGAGATAAAGAATTCGATACTCTTCTTGCCAAATACGATGTGCAAGGCTCCATTGCGCATGTTACCATGCTTGGCGAAGTTGGCTTAATGACCAAAGAAGAATCTATAAAAGCCATTGAAGCCTTAAAAGGAATTGCCAAAGAAATCGCAGAAGGTAAATTCTCAATTGGTGAAGACGTTGAAGATGTGCACTCACAAGTAGAATTTTTACTGACGGAAAGAATCGGAGAAACCGGTAAGAAAATTCATAGTGGCAGAAGCCGCAACGACCAGGTAGCAGTTGATATCAAATTGTATCTAAAAGCAGAAGTTGTAAATATCAAAGATGAAGTAAAACAGCTTTTTGATTTATTGATTGAACAAAGCGAGAAGCTCAAAGACAAACTACTTCCAGGCTACACGCATTTACAAATCGCCATGCCTTCTTCTTTCGGACTATGGTTCGGTGCTTATGCTGAAAGCCTGCTAGATGATTTGGAAGTTTTAGCAGCGGCTTATCATGTTGCCAATAAAAATCCTTTGGGCAGTGGAGCAGGCTATGGCTCATCCTTTCCACTGAACAGAACATTGACCACTCAACTTCTTAACTTCTCAACTCTCAACTACAATTCTGTTTATGCTCAAATGAGCCGTGGTAAAACAGAGAAAATTGTTTCGATAGGGTTAAGTTCCATTGCAGCTACGCTTAGTAAACTTTCGATGGATTGTTGTCTCTACCTCAATCAAAACTTTGGATTCATTTCTTTTCCCTCCGAATTAACCACCGGCAGCAGTATTATGCCTCACAAAAAAAATCCGGACGTATTTGAATTAATCCGTGCCAAATGCAACCGCATCCAATCCATTCCAAATGAATTAACCTTACTTGTTAACAATCTGCCTTCAGGTTACCATCGTGATCTGCAGCTAACCAAGGAAATTTTATTCCCCGCTATTGAAGAATTAAAGGCCTGCCTGCAATTAGCAAGGTTGATGCTATCGAATATTGAAATCAAAGACAATATTCTTGCAGATGAAAAATATAAATACCTGTTTAGTGTAGAAGCTGTGAATGAGTTAGTGAACAAAGGCATTCCGTTCCGCGAAGCTTATCAGCAGGTGGGCAATCAAATTGAAAAAGGTGAGTTTAATTTTGATTTCAGCAAGGGATTACATCATACACATGAAGGCAGTATTGGCAATTTGCAGAACGAAGAAATCCAAAAACTCATGGAAGTAGTTGTTCAAAAATTCAATTGATTACTTCTTTTCAGATTTCAACTTATCAATGCACTCCTTCAAGCTTCCTTTCCAGTCTCTTAGTTGAACTAAAAACGTCTGCTGAATTTTTGCTTTGTTCAGGACAGAATATTTTGGCCGTTTGGCAGGTGTGGGGAATTGTTCTGTAGTCAATGGATTTACAATGCAAGAAGAATTGATCAAAGTCTTTATCTCATTGGCAAAATCAAACCAGCTAATCACTCCTTCATTACTGAAGTTGTAAATACCCGGCACCCATTTGCCTGAAGAAATAATTTGCAAAATAGCCTGCGCAAGATCCTTAGCATAGGTTGGCGAACCAATTTGATCATTCACCACTCCAATACTTTCTTTTTCATTCATCAGGCGCATCAAAATTGTTAGGTGAGCAACTTGCCCTTCAGAATAATCCCGAAAGCATTATTATTCGCACATCATGGGTCTATTCTTTCTATGGAAAGAATTTTGTGAAAACCATGATGCGCCTGATGAATGAAAAAGAAAGTATTGGAG
>JAGIAB010000592.1 GCA_017745135.1 Flavisolibacter sp. | reverse complement strand
CATTACCATATTCCGAAGCAAATGCACCGGTGATAAAATCAGAGTTCGATAAAAGTTGCGCACTCAAAATAGAAATGCCTCCTCCTGTTCCTGCTGCAATGGAAAAGTGGTTTGGGTTCGGAATGTCCACTCCTTCCATTCGCCACAATAAACCTGTTGGTGCATTACCACGAATGATGATGTCATTGTTGCCATCATTGGCTGCCAATACGCCTGGGAAACCGGTTGACATGCGTAAAGGGTCATTTACAGCAGCCGCATACTTTTGCGTTTCTTCCACGGTAAATGCCCTTGCACTTACGGTACTCAAATCATTTAATGGTTTATTCTTTTTGCTGTTGGCTTTAACCACCACTTCATTTTCCGGGCGAACCAAACTTTCCATGTTAATCGTCAAAACCACTTCTTTACCTGTATTTACAATTATGTTTTCTAAAAAAGCTTCTTTGAAACCAATATGTGAAATTTGAATTTGCTGATTACCAACCGGCACATCCGCAAATCGAAAATTTCCAAGTGAATCTGTACTTACAGTTTTGTTAAGGGAGAGTAAAGAAACAGTAGCGCCGGCCACAGGCTTTTGCAATACCTGGTCAACTACAACTCCTCTTATTCTTTGTGTAAACTGCGCACTGGACTGAATACATCCGATCAACAAAACGATAATTCCCAAGCTTTTGATTTTGTTTTTGCCTGACATAAAAAACCTTTCTTCAATTACAACTGAAGAAAGGTTTACCCCCACCCGGAAATAAAATTTCAGAAGAAATTAATTCCGGCGTTCCATCCTATCCAGCCTTTTACCCTGCTGCTGAAGTCATAAGTATGATAACCAGAAGGCGCAGTTGGTGCTTTATAACCGGTTATAGTTGATGGTTGCTGAGAGTAATAAACATTAAATACAGGTCCGCCAAACAGCGAAACATATTTGCCCAATTTTACATTGAGATTCAAATGGGCTTTGTTCAAAAGATTTAAATAATCCCAGGAACCAAGATATAAATGTTGTGTAGTAATCTCGGGATTAATTGAAAACGTTCTGCCCAAACTGAAATCACTTCCCAAACCATACCCGAACGAATACACTTTTTCGTTGCTCTTATTCACATTCATTCCTGCCTGCAGAATACTATAAAGTTTATGGGTGCCGGTTTTGAGCGCAACATTTGTATTGATGAATTCATCTGTTGAAAAAGAAAGTTTGTGATAGCCATTCACAACAAAATTTAAAAGCCCGATACAATAACCATCCGAGCTATCCGCAATATTGATTAACCCGATTTGAACTCCTTTGATTTTTTTAGCGTAGTTGATCACACCTGCAATTTGTGTTCCTTCAATTTCTTTGTTGGCGAAATTAGCAACACCGGATATTTGTGTTCCGGAGACTTTTCTTCTTGCAAAGTTTCCAACACCAGCCACCTGCAAACCTTTCATGCTATCCTCCACATGATTATACACTCCTGCAACCTGGAAGCCGGAAAATTTTCCGCCAACATGGTTATTGACACCCGCTGCCTGTAAGCCCTTCACACTGTCCAGCACCGTATTGGTAACTCCCGCTAACTGAACACCTTTAACATAACCACCGACAATGTTAAACACCCCTCCTGCCTGGAAGAATTTGACATTCTTTTTATCGATGTTAAATACACCACCCAGTTCAACTCCATTGACTCCACCAGAGTATCCACCCAACACATTTAATGAGAAATTATTAATGACCTGCGAACTCATGCTACCATGTGTACTCAATCCTGGCACAAATGATATTTGAAAAGGCCGCTCCGTAAAGAATTTTCTAAGATTAACGGTTTGGATTTTTTGTTTGGAAGAAAGCAGGAATCTTCCCATGCCGGTTCTTTCCACTGTACCGGAATCTACTCGCACATAGGTATATGTAGTAGTAGCATCCTCTTTCTCCACAGTGATTTTTAAAGAATCGGGAAGAAAATAATCCTCGGGACGCACAATGGTGATCCTGTCTTCTGAAGAAATCGGAACAATGGTAATGCTGATCTCCTGATCGTACTTTGGCTCGATAGTTACTGTAGTGTCCTGATAAAATTCTTTACTCACCGTAAGTT
>JAGIAB010000591.1 GCA_017745135.1 Flavisolibacter sp. | reverse complement strand
GGTGTATTGGAAATCACAAGGTCGGGGCCCCGACCTTGTGATTTCCAATACACCCTTGTACTCATCAAAATCTCTTTGTCTTTTCTTTCCTGGCTTCTTTGAATTTTTGCGTCCCATTAATCCGGATGTTTAAAGTTTTGAATGAACTGAATTACGATGTCGTTAAATTCATTTTCCTGATGGAATAAAAATTTGTGTTCAATGGGTAGCACATAAAAAGGCATGCCATTCATCTCCTGGCTGAACTTCAATAAACGCATGGCATCCTTTTCAGTGGTAAGGATGATTTTTTTCTCTGATGGTATCGATTCAAATCTTTTTTTGATGTCTTTCCAATCCACCATGGAAAAAATATGGTGATCGTTATAGGACATCATATGATAGGTTTCGATACGTTCTTCCATATATATTTTCAAAGGTCGTGGATTGGCAATACCGGTTATCAATAAAACTTCTGTTTTTTCATCGATGAAGCGAAAATCGCGTTTGGTAATATGATACGGTGTGCCGTAAGAAATGCAGGTAAAGAAGATACTTTGATTAGGAAGTGGCTCTATCTCCTGAATGATGTCACCTCTCTCTTTTTCAGAAAGATCGGGCCTGCATTTGGTAACCACAATGATGTGTGCTCTTTTATAACTTTTACGCTGATCACGAAGATCACCTGTTGGCAGAAAGAAATCTCTTGTAAATAAATTATTGTAGTCTGTCAACAAAATGTTCAATCCTGCATTTACAATGCGATGTTGAAAGGCATCATCCAAAATGATCGCCTGCACATCGGGTCTGTCGTGGAGTAATTGCGGAATGGCGTCTAATCTTTCTTCGCCAACAGCTACAGGAACGTCGGGAAATTTTAAATGAAACTGCATGGGCTCATCTCCTATTTCAATTGCAGTAGTTGCCTCCTTAGCTAAAGCATAGCCCTTTGTTTTGCGTTTATAACCCCTGCTTAATGTTGCTACCTTAAACCGGTTTTTTAAATGCATTACCAGGTATTCTACCATTGGCGATTTACCGGTGCCGCCTACAGATAAATTTCCGACACAGATCAGCGGCAAACCAAAAGATACTGATTTTATTATCTTCTTATCATAGAGCCAATTGCGGATTGCCACGGCCAGCCAAAACAAAATTGCAAATGGGAGAAGCAAAACCCTGAACGATTTCAGAAACCAGTTAGAAAACATAAGTTCTTTGCGGTGTGATACAAAAATCTAAAGGTACATCAAATTCGTTGGCATCATCGATGGAGTCAAGGGGTTCAAAATAAGAGAAGCCAACCTTAATGCAGTCATCCCGGCACTCTTTTAAATAGCGATCAAAAAAGCCCTTGCCATAACCCACGCGGTTACCATTTACATCAAAAGCCAGCATAGGAACGATCACAAGGTCAATTGAAGTTGGGTCAGCAATTTCCGTATCCAAAGGCTCCGGAATGTTATATTCATTTGCCTCGAATATAGAATCTGCATTGCAAACGATTGCCTGCATAGTGCAATCCTTTAAGTTGGTCTTTGGATAGCAGATCTGGAGATTTGGATTTTTGAAATGCAGATAATCTGTAATTAAAAAAGCATTGACCTCATTATTTTGCTCAATAGGATAAAAACTCAAAACATAATCAAGAAAAGGGAAATCGATGGTTTGAAATTGTATCAGTAACAAATCATCCCATTTCTGTTTATCGGTTGGCGAAATGGTGTAGCGTTTTTGCTTGAAATAATTCCGGGCTTCTTTTTTAAGCATGTTGAGGGATAAGTAGTGAATGGTGAGTAATGCTGAAAAGAATTACTGAACGTACAAGAGTGCGACGCAACAGACGGTTAATAGTAGCAGTGAACGCCGGGCTCATAATTCATCTTTTCTGTTTACAAAAGTTGAAAACACCGTAGTTCCATAATTTCTTGCAGATTTGAAAAAAGGAAAGCTTTCATAATTGTTCCGTGGTGTATGCTCTAAAATAAACCAGCCATTTTCTTTCAATAATTGTTTTTCAAAAATTAGCCTAGGAAGATCATCGATATTTTGCAAAGCGTAAGGAGGGCCGGCGAAAATGAAGTCAAACTTTTCACGACATTGTTCAATAA
>JAGIAB010000590.1 GCA_017745135.1 Flavisolibacter sp. | reverse complement strand
GAATAACAGTATCCAATGTATAATTCTCCTTAGCCAATAACTCCATGGTTACATCATCTACTTTAATTGTAGTGAGTACTTTTTCATGGCAATGACCTCTCCTGGAATCCTTATTCACAGCATCGATTAATTCCTGAATGGTGCTTCTTCCGTCTCCAATTACAGAAGCAGGTTTGCGAAGCGCCGCTGCTACAAACTTGTTGTTTACCACCAGTACACGGAAATCACATCCCCGGATGTATTTTTCAACAATTATTTTTTGGGAATGTTTTTGTGCTCTTTGAAAAGCGGTAATAGCACAGGGCCAGTTTGTAATATTAATTGTGGCACCTTTTCCATGATTACCGTTGAGTGGTTTCAACACAATCGGAAAGCCGATAAACTCAATCACACTCTTCAGGTTTTCAACATCACTAACTACTTCACCAAACGGAACGGGAATATTTGCAGATGTCAATAACTTTTTAGTGCGGTCTTTATCTCCTGCAATATCTGTTGCAATAATGTTAGTGCAGGAGGTTAAAGCGGCT
The DNA here is from genome assembly GCA_017745135.1 of Flavisolibacter sp. Classification (GTDB taxonomy): domain Bacteria; phylum Bacteroidota; class Bacteroidia; order Chitinophagales; family Chitinophagaceae; genus Flavisolibacter. The sequence goes on along the minus strand of JAGIAB010000590.1, from coordinate 1,560 downwards.
TCCACACGTTTTTGTTTGCAACCATAACCCAGTTGAACCAAAGAGCCTTCATCCAAGCGCAAATAAGGAATGTTTCGTTTTTGCGCTTCTTCTACAATGGAATAAGTAGTGGGGCCTAACTTCTCATTGTGCCACAAATTGTGAATTTCGTCAACAGCTTTTTCGATGTCATAATCTTCTCCCTTTACCAAAGCTTCAGCAATACCTACAGCAGCCTTGCCTGCATAACGGCCTGATTGTTCTTCTTCGTAGCTGAATACAACGTAATACCATCCTTCTTTACCGGCGCCTCTTGTTCTTCCAAAACCCGTGTTCTTCATTCCTGCCAGACTCTGCAACTCTAAAGCGATATGTTCAATCACATGGCCCATCCATGTTCCGTCTTTTACCCTTTCAAAAAAACCTCCCTGCTGCCCTTCGCTGCATTCATGTTCGTAGAGAGAAGGCAACAATAGTTGAATCCGTTCGTAAAAACCGGGAATTTTGTTTGTAGGCAGGAATTCTAATTCCTGAAGATCGAGAAGGATTTGAATAAGCTTATGTTTTTTAATTGACCAAAAATTGGGGCCTCTCAGCACTTTGATCTCTCTTATTTGCATATAGCATTTTTTGGTGCAGGGATAGTAGCTAAAATTTTGTACCAGTCTCAACTCTGCCGCAGATGAGTTGTTGATTCTTAAAGACTTTAGTATCCTCGGCTATGGCACAACTTTTTAAAAAATTACCCCATGCCCAAAGGTTTTTTAATAGCTGTAGGCGGAGCGGAAGACAAAGGAGAAGAAGCAAAGGTCAGGAAGAACAGGCTGGATTTTTTTTCTGAAGGCATCCTCAGGCAAATCGTTGAATTAGCAGGAAAAAAAGCCAGTCCAAAGATTGAATTAATCACCACTGCATCTTCCATTCCCGATGAAATTGCGCAGGTTTATAAAAGAGCATTCAAACGATTAGGTTGTGATGAAGTTGGTCATTTACGATTGCGCAGCCGTGAAGAAGCCGATACCAAAAAGGCTTTGGAACGAATTGAAAAATGCAATTGCATTCTCTTTTCGGGAGGCGACCAGTTACGGTTATGTTCTGCATTAGGGGGGACACAATTCATCAAAATAGTGGAAGACCGATACTACGATGAACATTTTGTGATTGCGGGAACCAGTGCCGGGGCTGCTGCCATGAGCAACACAATGATCTGTGGCGGCAATGAAAACCGTGCCTTCATGAAAGGCGAAGTAGAAATGAATATTGGCTTCGGTCTTTTACAAAGTGTCATTATCGATACACATTTTGATGCGAGAGGACGATTTGGAAGATTGGTTCAGGCCATTGCCACACAGCCAGGCGCAATTGGTATTGGTTTGGATGAAGACACTGCCATTATTGTAGAGAAAGGACATCGCATCAAAGCTATTGGAGCAAGCAGTGTGGTGGTGGTAGATGGAAGCCATGTGGTGTGTAACAACATTGCCTCAATAAAAAATGGCATGCCTCTTTCTGTATCTAATATCAGTGTGCATGTAATGAGCCACTCCGATATGTTTGATATAACTACCCGTGAGTTTATGC
>JAGIAB010000058.1 GCA_017745135.1 Flavisolibacter sp. | reverse complement strand
ATTTTGTCCTCCTACACCACACCGGAGTGTGATAATTGGAATTTAAGTTTTAAAATTTGATGTTTGACGTTCGATGTTCGATGTTGTGAGGTCGTTTAATTTCGAACCTCAAACTTCAAACTTCGAACAGTTTTTTTACCAGCTTGCTTTTTTCAATCCTGGAATTTTACCATCCAAAGCCATGTCACGAAGAGCAATCCTCGAGATACCAAAATAACGGGTATAACCTCTTGGACGACCAGTCATCTGGCAACGGTTTTTCAAACGAACTTTAGAAGAGTTCTTTGGAAGTTCATCCAAAGCCTTCCAGTCGCCGGCGGCTTTCAATGCTGCTCTTTTGTCAGCATATTGAGCTACCATTCTTTCTCTTTTACGTTGCCTGGCTTTTACTGATTCTTTAGCCATAATTGTTTTTAAATTTTAAAATTCTAAATTCTAAATTCTAAAATTGGCCGGCACATTTGTGCTTCGGATTTAGTATTTAGTGCTTTTATTTTTTGATGTTTTTGAAAGGCATTCCCAGTTCTTTCAACAACTCGTAAGCTTCTTCATCAGTTTGAGCTGTTGTTACGAAAGTGATATCCAAACCTGTGATGCGGTTTACTTTATCGATGTCGATCTCAGGGAAGATGATTTGCTCGGTAACACCCATTGTGTAATTACCGCGACCATCAAAAGATTTTTCATTTACACCTTTGAAGTCACGTACACGAGGTAATGCTACAGCAATCAGCCTGTCTAAGAACTCATACATCTTATCACCACGAAGCGTAACTCTTGTACCGATGGGCATGTTCTTACGCAACTTAAAGTTGGAGATGTCTTTCTTAGAGTTTGTAGCTACTGCTTTCTGACCAGTGATGGTTGTCAACTCATCAATAGCAATGTCAATTAACTTTTTATCGTTTACAGCACCATTAACACCACGGTTAATAGCGATCTTTTCCAAACGCGGAACCTGCATAACAGATTTATAGCTGAAACGCTTTTGTAAAGCAGGTACTACTTCTGATTTATACTTTCCCTTTAATCTTGGAGAATACTTTGTTGTTGCCATTAGATGATCCCTCCAGATTTTTTAGATACACGAACTTTTTTACCGTCTCTCTCTTCACGTTTTACTTTGGCGCCTTGTTTGCCATCCCACAGCATTACGTTTGAAATGTTGATAGGGGCTTCCTGCTTAACAATACCACCTTTCGTATTTTGTGCTGAAGGCTTGGTGTGTTTGGTAACGATGTTGACACCTTCTACCAAAATTTTTCCTTCATCCACCAATACTTTTTTCACCAAGCGAGGCTTCTTTGCGTCCTTGTCATCGCCAGCGATAACAACCACCTGGTCGCCTTTTTTGATGTTATACTTGGGTCTAAATCTTGTTTTCATTTTATGTTTCTATTTTAATTCCTGATACTGCCAGGATTTTTTATTTTTTTGTACGGACATGCCAGCGGCATGTCCAGATTTGCCGCTGGCAAATCCTTACAGAACCTCCGGGGCCAATGAAATGATTTTCATATAACCTTTATCGCGAAGCTCACGGGCAACAGGTCCGAAAATACGGGTACCTCTTGGCTCATCGGCTGCATTGAGGATTACTACTGCGTTGTCATCGAAACGGATGTAAGAACCATCTTTGCGACGCAATTTGTTTGTAGTACGAACGATTACCGCTTTTGCAACGGTACCTTTTTTGATACCACCGGCAGGGATCGCATCTTTTACAGTAACTACGATCTTATCTCCTACACCTGCATAACGCTGACCACTATTACCCAACACACGGATACAAAGCACTTCTTTAGCACCACTGTTGTCCGCTACATTCAAACGGGATTCTTGCTGGATCATTTTTATTTAGCTTTTGGCTCTTGGCTTTTAGCGGTTAGCTGAAGCCTTGAGCAATGAATACATTTCTTATTTTCAATTTGCAGCTAATAGCCAAGGGCTAATAGCCAAGAGCTTTGTTATTTTACTTTCTCAACTATCTCCACTAATCTCCAACGCTTTGTTTTGCTCAAAGGACGAGTTTCAGAGATGCGAACGACATCACCGATGCTGGCCTCGTTCTTTTCATCATGAGCATGAAACCTGGTAGTCTTTTTAATGAACTTACCATAGATTGGGTGCTTTACTTTACGTTCAACAGCAACCGTGATGGTTTTATCCATCTTATTGCTGGTTACTGTCCCAATTCTTTCTTTTCTTAAATTTCTAGTTGTCGTTGTTTCAGCCATTGTATTTAGCTTTTAGCTTTTAGCACCCGGCTGTTGGCTAATGGCTAACAGCAAGTGGCTAACAGCACAATTATGCACTTAATTGTTTCTTTTTTAATTCAGTTTTCAAACGAGCTAATTCTCTGCGCAGGCCTCTGATGCTCATTGGATTTTCCAATGGAGAAATAGCATGAGCGAATTCAAGTTTCTTTAAGCGGAGTTCATCCTCTTTAATGCGAGCCTGAAGATCCTGCTCATTTAATGCCTGAATGCTTTTTTTGAAATCTACTGTCTTTGACATGTGAATCAGTTTTTATTCAAATGATTAAGCTTCTGCCAAATCATGACGCTTAATAAATTTTGTTGCGATTGGTAATTTACCTGCTGCTAACGCCAGTGAATCTTTTGCTACCTGCTCAGGAACACCATCAATTTCGAAAATGATGCGGCCTGGCTTTACAACAGCAGCCCAAAACTCAAGGTTACCTTTACCTTTACCCATACGAACCTCGGCAGGTTTGCGGGTAATTGGCTTATCAGGGAAAATGCGGATCCACACATTACCTTCACGCTTCATGCTACGGGTCAATGCCTGACGTGCAGCTTCAATCTGGCGGTCGGTGATCCAATGGCTATCCAAAGCTTTTAATGCATAAGAACCAAAAGCGAGAGTAGTACCTCTTTTAGCGTCGCCTTTCATGCGACCTTTCTGCATTTTCCTGTGCTTTGTTCTTTTCGGCTGTAACATATTTAGTTCGATGTTTGAGGTTTGAAGTTTGAGGTTATCGCTTCTACCAAACCAGTTTTATTACGATTAAAACTTTTCTTTTTATTGGTGCGAAGCTTATCTTCTTCCACCACCCTGGCCACCTGAACGGCCACCGCCTTGTCCGCCTGAGCGACCGCCGCCGCGGTTAAATCCACCGCCGCCTCTGCGATCACCACGATCTCTTCCAAAATCTCCGCCTCTGTCATCTCTTCTATCTCTTCTATCCCCCATGCCTCCGGATTCTTTACCACCAACGAAGTTTGGATTCAGATCTCTCTTCGTTAATACTTCACCTTTACAGATCCATACTTTAATACCGATCTTACCGTAAACAGTAAGAGCAAATACGTTTGCATAATCGATATCCATACGGAACGTGTGCAATGGCGTACGGCCTTGTTTGATTTCTTCCGTACGGGCAATTTCAGCACCACCTAAACGGCCGCTTACTTTTACCTTGATACCTTCAGCACCCATGCGAAGTGCAGAAGCGATTGCCATTTTGATGGCTCTTTTATAGTTGATACGATTTTCAATTTGACGGGCAATAGTATCAGCAACAATCATGGCATCCAGTTCAGGACGACGGATCTCCAAAATGTTGATCTGAACATCTTCTTTACCAGTCAGCTTCTTCAACTCTTCTTTAATACGGTCTACTTCATTACCACCTTTACCGATGATGATGCCTGGCTTTGAAGTGTGAATGGTAACGATCAGCTTACCTAATGTTCTTTCAATAACTATTTTGGCGATGCCACCTTTGTTGATACGGGCATTCAGATAGGTTCTGATTTTGTTGTCTTCGATCAGCTTACCTGCAAAATCTTTTTTGCCACCATACCAGTTAGATTCCCATCCGCGGATGATGCCTAACCTGTTACCAATTGGATTTGCTTTTTGACCCATGTTTATTGGTTAATGCGTTAATTATTCTTTTGTTGTTTTTTTAGCTGCTGCTTTTTTAGGAGCGGCTTTTTTTGCTGCACTTTTTTTAGGAGCAGCTTTCTTTGTTGTTGTTTCTTCTGCTGCGGGTTCTTCTACAACTGCAGGCACTTCAGCTTTTACTTTCTTTTGTTTAGAAGCGATGATAGATTCTACATCATCAACAATCACAGTAACGTGGTTGCTTCTTTTGCGAACACGGTAGCCACGACCCTGAGGTGCAGGACGCATACGCTTTAAAGTTCTTGCTCCGTCAACGAAAATGGTTTTGATAACGAGACCAGCTTCGTCGCCACCTTCATTTTTTTGTTTCCAGTTGCTGATAGCACTTAACACCAACTTACGCAAAGGCACTGCAGGATGTTTTGGATTGCGCTCTAAAACAGCCAAAGCCTTTTCTACGTTCATACCACGAACCAGGTCTGCCAATAAGCGCATCTTACGTGGTGATGTTGGATAATTTTTCAGTTTTGCTACTGCTTCCATTTTTTTTATTGTTTGGGGTTTGGCGTTTGGTGTTTGGGGTTCGTGTTTCAAGAATCAACACCTAACTCCCAATTCCTAACTCCAAACAGTTTAACCTTTCTTACTTGAGTGTCCTTTAAAGTTTCTTGTTGGTGCAAATTCACCCAGTTTATGACCTACCATAAACTCTGTTACGTAAACAGGAATGAATTTGTTTCCGTTATGAACAGCAAATGTGTGTCCTACAAAATCAGGAGTGATCGTTGAACGACGGCTCCAGGTTTTGATCACACCTTTTTTTGCTTTGCCATCATTCATAGCAACCACTTTATCTTCTAAATGTGCTGCTACGTAAGGACCTTTTTTAATTGAACGAGCCATATCTTAATTACTAATTATTAATTATTGATTATTTAGCCAGTTTGCTTCCGTTTTTACGTTGAATGATCAACTTATCACTTCCTTTACCTTTAGTACGTGTTTTTAAACCACGAGAGTATTGGCCGGTTCTGCTACGAGGCTGACCTCCGGAAGCTCTACCTTCACCACCACCCATTGGGTGATCAACCGGGTTCATGGCAACACCGCGGTTACGAGGTTTAATTCCTTTCCAACGGTTACGACCTGCTTTACCCATTGACTCCAATTGGTGATCGCTGTTAGAAGCAACACCAACAGTTGCATAACAGTTGATCAACACGCGACGGATTTCGCCACTTGGCATTTTTAAGATGGCGTGTTTCTCTTCCTTGTTGGTCAATTGTGCAGAAGCACCTGCAGAACGAGATAATTTACCACCCTGTCCGGGTTGCATTTCAATATTGTGAACAACAGTACCTAAAGGCATGTTTTTTAATTTCAATGCATTTCCAACCTCGGGAGCCACCGCATCACCGCTTATTACAGTCATTCCAACCTGTAAGCCTTGTGGTGCAATGATGTATCTTTTTTCACCATCAGCATAATTCAACAAAGCGATGAATGCTGTACGGTTTGGATCGTACTCGATAGAAGCAACAGTTGCAGGAACTTCTTTCTTGTTACGTTTAAAATCGATAACACGATACATGTTCTTATTTCCGCCACCGATGTAGCGCATTGCCCTGCGACCTTGAGAGTTACGTCCACCCGTTCCGTTCTTCTTCTCTAACAGAGATTTTTCGGGAGTGTTCGTTGTAATCTCTGCATAAGCATTACCAATTCTCCAACGTGTTCCTGCGGTAACTGGTTTAAATTTTCTTAATGCCATGACTAATTTTTTTCAACATTTGCGGCTGTTGATCGCCTTACTTGTTAATGAATTAAATGTTCGAATACAGATCAATTGTTTCACCTTCAGCAACAGTAACCATAGCTTTTTTATAAGCTGGTTTTTGTCCTTGCACAAAACCTTTTTTTGTATAACGGGTTTTGTTTTTACCTGGAACAACTGCAGTATTTACATCTACTACACTTACTCCGTAAAACTCTTCTACAGCTTTTTTGATCTCAAGCTTATTGGCTTTACGGGCAACCTTAAAAGCATAGCGACGCAATTTTTCCTGCTGTGCATTTGCTTTTTCAGTTAAAACGGGTTTTATCAATACTTCAGAAAGTTTCATTTCTTTCTATTTGAAATTTGTTATTTGAAATTTGAAATTGATTTCTCAATCTCAATTTTTTATTTTGCTCAGAGATATTCTGAACGTTGAAGTGAGTGACACAACAGACGATAAATAGAATTCATATCGCCGGCTACATCATAATCACTTTATTTTAAAGAACTGTTTGTATTCGAAAGTTTCTCTGACCTAAGTCCTCCCTTTAGGGAGACAGAGGGCATTAAGCTGTTGCTTCTTCTTCAGCACTTGCAAAAATCTTTGCTGCGCTTTCAGTCAATACCAATGCTTCAGAATTTACGATATCGTAAGTGTTTACATCACTTAATAAAGTAGTTAACACTGAAGGAATGTTACGTGAACTGATATACAAATTGTCATTGTACTCAGGAGTAACAAACATGATCTTCTTCTCACCAACTTTGAGGCTGCTTAAAATGCCAGCAAATGTTTTTGTTTTTGGAGCTTCAAGATTTACATCCTCAACAACAACTATAGCATTTGCCTTTGCTTTATGAGCCAGCGCTGACATCTTAGCCAGGTCCTTCACTTTACGATTCAATTTGATCACGTATTTGTGAGGTTTAGGCCCGAATATGGTACCACCACCTTTGTAAAGCGGGTTACGGATGTTACCCTTACGAGAACCACCGGTACCTTTTTGGCGGTGAAGCTTGCGGCTTGCACCTTGTACTTCAGCACGGGTTTTCACCTTGTGTGTACCCTGGCGCTGAGCAGCTAAATATTGCTTAACAGCAAGGTAAATGGCATGATCATTTGGCTCGATGCCAAAAATTTCTTCAGGAAGTTCAACAGTTCTACCTGTTTCTTGTCCTTGTATGTTTAATACTTTTACTTGCATTTCTAATTGTTTTATACAGCGCCATGCATTGTGGAGACGCCATGCATGGTGTCTCTATCTATTTCTGGATTAAAACGATTGAACCATTGTGGCCCGGAACTGAACCAGTTACCAAAATGTAGTTTTTGTCAGGGAAAATCTTAACAACCTTCAGGCCTTTTACTTTCACCCTGTCAGTACCCATTCTACCCGCCATGCGCATTCCTTTGAATACACGTGAAGGATAAGAAGAACCACCGATAGAACCTGGAGCTCTCTGGCGGTCGTGCTGACCGTGAGAACCTTCACCCACACCGTGGAAACCATGGCGTTTAACAACACCCTGGAAGCCTTTACCTTTTGTAGTACCAACTACTTCAACTTTATCGCCTTCAGCGAAAATGTCTACAGTAATGGTATCACCAATATTTTTTTCGAGAGAAGAGTTTCTGAATTCCTTTACAACTTGTTTAGCTGATGTGTTAGCTTTTGCGAAGTGAGCCTTTTCAGCACCGATTACGTGCTTCTCTTTTTTGTCGCCGAAGGCGAGCTGGAGGGCTGAGTATCCATCTACATCCGGAGTTTTTACCTGCGTTACAACGCAAGGACCAGCTTCGATGATTGTGCAAGCAGTTTGCTTGCCGCTAGGATCGAAGATGCTGGTCATCCCAATTTTTTTTCCAATAATTCCTTTCATTTGTTTGCGGTTTTATCCCCGCAAGGTTCTACAAGACAGACCTGTTGGAATTATTAGGTCTTCAATCCTGGTTCATCATCCGACCTTTTCCCGATTCGATCAATTAAGTCTGGGGAAGTACCGGTGACAAACAAACCTCGAAGGGCTTGTTTATATTTAGAACTAAGATTTTTATGATTTCAAGAATTAATTATGAAATCTATCTTAGTTGTTGTTCCAGAGCTGTTTTGGCTCCGTTGCTACGGAATTTGACAGATAGAGAAATTAATTTGATAAGAGCTATTTCATTTTCTTCCAAAATCCTCTGAATCCAGAGAATCCTGGTTCTTCGTCATGCTTTGATCTCAACTTCCACACCTGAGGGAAGATCCAGCTTTGAAAGCGCATCTACGGTTCTTGACGAAGAAGTATAGATGTCCAAAAGGCGTTTGTGTGTAGCCAGTTGGAATTGTTCGCGACTTTTTTTGTTCACGTGAGGTGAACGCAAAACGGTAAAGATTTTTTTGCGGGTAGGCAAAGGAATAGGTCCTGTTACTACTGCACCTGTGCTGCGAACTGTTTTTACAATTTTCTCAGCTGATTTATCAACCAGGTTGTGATCGTAAGACTGTAATTTAATTCTGATTCTCTGTGACATACGGCCGATCCCAGCTTTTTTCCTGATTCTCATTTCAGGATTTGGGAGCGCAAAGATAGGAGTAGGCTTTAAACTGGCAAAACTTTGAAGAAAAAATTTTATGAAGAAAGCAATGAAAGTTAGGGAAATAAATGGAGTTTATGAGGTCTTTAAGAATTTAAGGTAGCAATATTTTGGCTTAACATGCCAAACTGATCATTATCGCCCTGTGAAGTGATGTCTGTGAGGAATATCCTGGAGACCGTTTCTGAGCTTCCAAACTTCTGAGACATAAAATTTGTGCTCCAGCGAAAACTCCCTTGCATCATTCTTTTTTCGAGTCGAAGTTTATAGCCCGGAAATCAAGAGGCCGCTAAGTAAGCCTGCTGCCATTAACTACAGTGCCCGATGGTAACAAAATCAAATGGAACTCAAATAAGAAATAGAGATTGTTTTTATTTGCATCGATTAACTTATTAAATGTCCCGAACATCCGAAGTTGAAATAAAGAAAAAGGAATCCAGGATAATCAGGTCTTTGAAATTAGCATTGAAGATCGTTATTACGGTTCTTTGCTTCTGGTACATCTCAACAAAGATTAATTTTAGTGAAGCATTAAAGGCCTTATTAAAAGCAAACTGGTTCTTGCTTTTTGTGGCGCTCCTGTTTTTTATACTCTCCAAAATTTTATCAGCATTCCGACTGAACATTTATTTTAAGAACATTAAACTTCAACTTTCAGAATGGAAGAACATAAAATTGTACTGGCTGGGAATGTTTTACAATTTATTTCTGCCGGGTGCCATTAGCGGCGATGCTTATAAAGTGGTTTTATTAAATCGCAAATACAAAACTTCCTATAAAAAAGCGTCAGCTGCTGTTTTATTGGACAGGTTTAGCGGAGTGTTAGCGTTAGGTGTTATTCTATCTGTTTATGGAGTGATTGTTCTGCATAACTATAAGTACGATGTTCTTTTAATTTTCGCCGCGATCTTAGCCTTTTCGGGATTTTATTTTGTTATCCGTTTTCTGTTCAAAGATTTTCTTCAAAGTTTTTTTCCAACTTTTTTGTGGGCATTAGCTGTTCAACTTTCGCAAGTAGTTTGTGTGTATTTTATTATGCTAAGTCTTCATCTGCCGCTATCGCAGCACGAATGGGTGTTTATCTTTTTATTAGCGGCTGTCATTTCCGTTTTGCCGATTTCATTGGGAGGAGGCTTGGGTACAAGAGAGGTGGTGTTTGCAGGAGGTGCAAATTTTTTCCACCTTGATCCTCAAACCGGAGTCATCATCAGCTTGCTGTTTTATTTACTTACGGTCATCGGTTCTATGTGGGGTCTGTATTATAATTTTCATGACCCGTTGAAAGATCCTCCACATACGGTTGAGACAGGCAGTTGAAAAGATGATCAATACTAAATGACAAAAAAAGCTGTTCATGAGAACAGCTTTTCATAAGTATATTCACAGGACTAATTATTTTACCAGGCGGACAGTATCCACTGTGGTTACGGTACTAGTTGTTACTGAAACACCTGTTTTTGTTTGTGATTTATAAGCGGCATCTGATGGGGCGAAAGCAAGCGAGTAAGTACCTGCGTTCAAACCTTTGATCCAATAACTTCCGCCCGAAGTAACTGTACCTGCAATAGTATCTGTTCCTTGTATAGCGTATACTGCTGTGTTAAAAGTATTCGGCAGAACATAACCTTTTACACTTCCACCCTGCGTTTGCATGGTTGCACGGATAACAGGCTTCAAAATGTATTTGCCATTTCCTGTTTTTACGATTGATCTTGATGCATCAAAATCTAAAAGAAGTTTGTACAGCACCCCGGCACTCACATCCTGGTTGAGTTTAATTTTCAAACCGGATTGTTGCGCACTCGGCGTTTCAAGCGCATAGGTTTGACCGTTTACCTTTACATAATTGTTTGGACCAAGAATTAAACGTATTTGCTCAATCCTGCCTGAGTCTAAATCTGTTTTTCCCAGGATTGTGTCTTTGTCATTTACCAGTCGGAGAATATCGTACTTGCCTGTATTCACTTGTGAAAGACTTTTCCATCCGTTATCGTCATTTGAGTAATTGATCTTTACATCCTGCACATCAATCACAACTTCATCATAGTTTGCGGGGTCGTCCGTAAGGTAAACTTCCAAACGGGCTTTTGATTTTTCGGCTGAAGATTTGTTTTTAGAGCAGGAAAAGAACAGAGTAGCGGAAAGGGTTAGCATCGACAATGCCATTAGTGTTTTTCTGAGTTTCATAAAGGGATGTTTTTGCCGCGTGTACGCAACTACAGTGCCGGGTTAGAAAAATGTGAATAAAAAAGGGCTCAATCAGAGCCCAATGTCCAATTTGCCCAATGGTGTTTTTCATAAGCCTAACGGCCGGAAATAAAAACGGGAATCGAACATCGTCCTAATAACAAATGCAATGCCTGAAATGAAGTAGGGAGTATTTATGTTTAATTTTTCCAAAGAAAAGCCCGTCCGTTGCGGACGGGCAAACAATTATTGAATGATGCCTTTTAATTTATTATTGCAAATTTTGATGCTTTCGTTTCTCCGTTTAAAATCATTTGAAGAATGTAATTGCCGGCCTTAAGACCAAAGGTATTTACCGGAAAAACATTTGTTCCTTTCTGAACTTCTTTTTGATGTTCAGAAAGGATTCTTCCGGAAGCATCAAGAACTTTTACTCGCAGGTTTTGTTTTTTATCCGCTGTTAATGAAACAAAAATTTCTGTTCTTGCAGGATTCGGATAAATTGTAAAGTTGTTTTGGACAGGATTTATTCTGAAGACGATTACTTTACTATAATTGAATTTGCTGTCGGCATCGATCATCTTCAACCTGTAAAAGATGAGTTTTGATGGCAGCGCTGAAATGTTGTCCAGAAGATGATAATTGCTGATTGAGTTATTAAATGGAACAGTTTCTATTCTATTGTAAATTTTTCCATCAAGGCTTCGCTCAATCTCAAATTTTTCAAAATCTTTTCCCTGGTCTGCCTTCCAGTTCAGTTGAACTGTGTTGTTACTAAGCTGACCGGTAAAGTTTATTAATTGAATTGGAAGGGGAGTAAAATTATCCTGAACTAAAGTAAGCGCATTGTTTGTAGCCACAGGTAAATTATAGTCGAAATAAATCGAAGCTAGATTGTTGATTTGGTCACCAACAACAACTGTTGATTTTGGTTTTACGCGATAAGCTATATATCCGTGACTGAGTGGTTCATTTATATTACTGTCGGGAAGATTAATGTTGGAGAATGTCCATTCCAGTTTGTTGTCATTATTGATGCTTACTGTATAGGGATGGCTTGCTGACACCATTTCAAAAGTCGACCAATCCAGTTTATTATCAAGAGTATCTCTTATGATAACAGTAAAAGCGGTATCAGTGCCGGTGTTTTGAAAGCGTATCCTATAATTGAAATACTTTCCTTCAGAAACGTAATCGGATCCTACGATACCTCCATTGTTTTCCGTTTTATCGTTAGGGTCATAGGAGCCAATAACCCTTTGTTTTAGAATTGAAGTGTCGTCCGATGGAGTAATATCCCCTACAGTTGTAAAGAGTGCCAGCGAAGTTATGGTGTCGCCATTATTTACGGTAGGAGGTGCAGCAACTCTATATCGCAGTTCAATTATACCTGATGATAAGGGCTGCAGGTTTGAAATGGCAAATCGCAAAGTGTCTGCTGTTATATCTGTATAAGAAGGTGAAGATGATTCGTAGGTCATGCGTGGATCAGGCTTAAACAAGACTTCTCCCGTATGCGCTACTGTACCTGCGTTCTTATAGCTGATGACATAACTGGTAATAAATCCAGGTCGTACAGGTAATCCGGGAATGAGGG
>JAGIAB010000589.1 GCA_017745135.1 Flavisolibacter sp. | reverse complement strand
CAACTGCAACTTCCGGCGAAGAAATATTTTGGTCGCTTAAAGTTTGCAGGTTGAAAATATGAATATCAGCTTTCCATCCGCCACGATAACGTTTCCAGTTTCTCCCAACCTGTGTGCGAAATACCAGTGCCATTTGTTTTCCATCGGGAGAGTAGGAGGCAAACTCACCATAAGCCAGAGGCAATTTTTCTGCAGGGCCTCCCGAAGGTGAAACTGTATAAAACTGGTTGAACCTTGCCTTGCCACTTTCTCTTGATGAAGCAAACAAAACCTTTTTACCATCTGTTGTCCAGTCTACAACCCTGTCAGAATAACCATGAGAGGTTAATCGCACGGGAACACCGCCGGCAACCGGCAATACATACACATCGCTATTGCCATCATAATTACCGGTGAATGCAATGCTTTTTCCATCGGGGGAAAATTTGGGATAGCTTTCCACCCCGGGAGGAGAGCTAAGTTTTATGGCAGTACCTCCATCTTTGGGAGCCAGCCAAAGGTCATTGGCGTAAGTAAATACAATTTGGTCTTTGGATACATCAGGAAAACGAAACAATCCGGCATCGATTTGCGCAAACAATGAAGTTGCAGCAATGATGCTTGCAAGCATACAGGCAAGCTTTCTCATATAAGAATGATTTGTACAGGGAACTTACGAAAATAATCGGTCAGTAAAATGAAAAGTTGTTGAGTGGCTTTTGTTAACTTTCGGTCATTGAAATTTGTAACAACAAAGGAGCTCAGTGAAATTTAAGTTGCCGGAAGTTGCAGTTGTTTTAAAAATCAAAGCTCTTCGTATCTCTGCAGATCACATCTGGTTATGGCGAGATCTAAACCGGTTGAATTGTTCGATAAATGTTTTGTTCATGATACACGGAAAGAAAGTGGTAGTAGTGTTGCCCGCATACAATGCTGCAAAAACTCTGGAAAAAACTCATCGTGAGATTGACTTTACAATTGTAGACAACGTAATACTGGTGGATGACGCAAGCAAGGATGAAACTATAATAGTTGCAGAAAATCTGGGCATTGCGCACATTATAAAACATGACAGGAATAAAGGCTATGGTGCCAATCAAAAAAGCTGCTACAACTATGCATTAAAACTTGGTGCGGATATAGTGATTATGCTTCACCCGGACTATCAGTACAATCCTAAATTGATTCCTTCAATGGCGTATCTTATTGCAAACGGGGTATTTCATGTTGTGATGGGTTCAAGAATTTTGGGAGACCGGGCCATGATCAATGGAATGCCTTTCTATAAATATGTTTTCAATAGAGTGCTGACGTGGATGCAGAATGTTATTATATGGGAAAAATTGTCGGAATACCATACAGGCTACCGGGCATTTTCAAAAGAAATATTGGAAAAAGTGAATTACGAAGCCAATTCCAATGATTTCATTTTCGATAACCAGATGTTGACACAAATCATTTTTCATGGCTATGAAGTTGGTGAAATCTCCTGTCCTGCAAAATATTTCAAAGAAGCATCATCTATAAATTTCAGAAGAAGTTTAAAGTATGGGTTAGGAGTTATAGGTAACTCCATTTTATTTCGTCTGAACAAATGGGGATTGCTTAGGTCAAAAAATTATCAGCCTCGTACAGGTTCAACCAATCAACGAACAGAAGGACAAATCTCACTACCGGTTTAGTTTGAAAATCTTTGCTTTCCCTAAGTAATTTTCCCTACAGTTGCCTTATTAATTAAGCGTAAATTGTAGTAGGTATTTTGGTATTGCCGATTTAATTATTATTCCTTTCTTACATTCATATTACGCCTAAATTGAACTGACTATGATACACCCTCTCGAACCATTTACACCCGAGTTATTTAAACAACAAACCGGCCTTAATGCTCATGAAAACGAAGCCATTTACGTGCGGTGGATAAACACGCAAATTAATTATGCCAACTACCAGGCTATGAGAGAAATGACCCAATCACTAAAAGAAATTATCAGGATATTGAATGAAAATAAATTTACGCTGACCAGCAAAGAGGAAAATTATCCGTTTAGTAAATAGGTTGGCTTGAAATTTTTATAGCCCGGATTGATGACCGGTTATAATTATTCAACCATACAACTTC
>JAGIAB010000588.1 GCA_017745135.1 Flavisolibacter sp. | reverse complement strand
ATTTGATCTAAAGAGATCAACCATGTCGCTACAAAAAATGATAGGCAGGCTATTTCGTCAGGCAACAATAACAGGAATACTTTTCATGCTAATTCAAACCCTGTGTGCGCAGGAAAAACAATTAGTGATAGGGCAACAGCCAATATACAAAGTGGCAAAAGCAACGGGCCCCATTACTGTAGATGGGAAAATGGATGAAGCTGCATGGGACAAAGCGCAGGTAGTCACTTTTGATCATTTTTTCCGTACCGACAAACCAGTGGAAAAACAAAAAACCAAATTCAGGATGTTGTGGGACAGCACGAGTCTTTACCTG
Source organism: Flavisolibacter sp. (assembly GCA_017745135.1). Taxonomy (GTDB): domain Bacteria; phylum Bacteroidota; class Bacteroidia; order Chitinophagales; family Chitinophagaceae; genus Flavisolibacter. The sequence continues at coordinate 1,785 of JAGIAB010000588.1, read as the reverse complement.
TTTTATGAATGTGAAGATACATCTCTTACTGTACGGGAAACAAAGCCTGATGCCCGCCCGTATCTTGATGATTGTGCAGAGTTTTTTGTAGTACCGGTGCCGGATAGCATCTACATGCATTTTGGTTTTGAGGTCAATTTGAATTTGCTTCCCGCTGCTTACGACTACATTGTATTATGGAAGTATTACAATGACAGAACCTATTTTATCAGCGGATATAATCCTTCCTATAAAGTAGAAGCTACTTATGACGGAACTATAAATAATGATAAAGACAAGGATAAAGGATGGAAGATGGAGTTTCAGATTCCATTTGCGGCACTGAGTAATTTTCAAATTTTTAACCGGCCAAAACCCGGTGCCAGGTGGGCCTTTCAGGCTGTACGCCAGGATAGGAATTTGGTTGATGACCGCTTTCGTTCTACTTCAACACTTTTTCCCATCTATGACTTTAGAGCAGATGTTCATCAACCGGCACAATTTGGTTTAATGGAATTTGCCGGTGATTGAGTGCAGGTGAATGTTTTTTGGTGTCCTAAGTATTCTTTCTTAGGTTGATATTAGAATCTTGTTTTTGCAAACTATACTCACGATTAATCTTAAACGATAAGTTCTGCTGGCACAGTTGTTGAAACAATATCACAGATAGTTTGTTTAGTCAACGACTTTTACAAGCGTCATTTTTCAATTACCAGCATTACTGCACGTAATTGAAAACCACCCGTCTCTACTTCAGTAGGGACGGGATTTTTTTGCGCCTTACCATCTTCCTTTTCTTACTTATATGCACGCCGTGCTTTTCCAAAACTGTATGTTTTCAGTGCCATTTCTTTCGGTTAGAATAAAATTTCTTTGGCTGTTTTTGCAGTAGTTAGGAAAGATAAATTAATGAACACTCCCGGGAGAAAATCTGCATAAACAAAATAGCCGGTAAGACGAAAAGGCGATAAGTAGTTTGTTTTAATCTTATCGTCTTCCTGTCTTCCCGGCAATTGGTTCTTCAATAGCTCAGTTTATTTGTTCTTTCTTTTCCTCATCATGTTATCACTTCTTACCTGTTTTTTATTATGGGTAACATCATCGCCTTTTGTTTCCCATTCCTCGTTACTGCGGCTATCGATATCATCTTTGTTTTGAGGTACAGGCCTGTGCCCAGGCATGCTCTTGTTTTGTCTATTATTCTGACTTCTGCTTCCTTTCATAAATAATGGTTTAGATCAAATTGTAAAAAATTCATACCATTTTAGCACACCGGAGATAGTTCTTCGGCTGTATTTTTCTATGTTTGAAGCCAGAACAGATTTTTGTGAACCAACGGCCGGGATTTCTTTTAACCATTTTTACCCTTTTCATTGCAGGGATTGCTTTTGGCCAAACCAAGATCATTGTTGGTTATGCCAGGGACGAGCACAGTCTTGATCCGGTTCCATTTGCTTCTGCCCGTTTTCGTGTTTCAGGAAATGGCGCCCTGGCTGATTCATCAGGAAGGTTCTGGTTGTATCTGCCTAATGCCAACGACACATTGGAAGTTACATCTGTAGGTTACCAGGATTTTATTTTGCCTATTCATCCTTCATCAGTTTCAGGCGATACGCTACATATTAATGCCAATATGGTTCCCGGAAAAATTACCACCGGCGTAGTTATAAAAGCAAAAGTGAATCGTGCTTTAATTCTGTGGAAACGTATTGTTGCACACAAACCACAAAACGATCGCTACCGCTTCAACAATTTTTCATACGAGATCTACAATAAACTGGAACTTGATTTAAAAAACATCAATAA
>JAGIAB010000587.1 GCA_017745135.1 Flavisolibacter sp. | reverse complement strand
TCTTTCATCACATAGTTGGTATCGATTTCAAATGATACGTTCTTATCACGATTCATCAATGTGTTTAGAATATTTTTCCTTTGCATCACTTCATTCTGCAACATTATTCCTCATTTCAGTTTGATAGCACTGCATTTATAAGTTCAAGAAGCGACATTAAAGCTATTGAAAGAGAAATACAGATCGCCGGTTTGCAACAAGAGGTGGAAAGAGCAAAATTGAAACCTGAATTCGGCCTGCGCTTCGATCATATGTTTGGATTTGGCGGAACACCAATGCAATACTCTTTAATGGGAATGGTTCGTCTTCCTATGGCGAAGTGGTCGTCAAGAGCTGCCACCGCTAATGTTCAAAGCCTGCGATATAAAGCAGAATCCCTGCAGCAGGAAAAACTTGCCATGGTCAATGAAGCTTCCGGTATGGCTACCGGAATGAAGTATGAGATACAGGCCAAACAAAAGCAGATCCGTTTGTATGAAGACAATATCATCCCGGCTTTGAAAAAGAATTTCCAAACAATGCAGATCGCTTATCAAAACAATACCGAAGAACTATTTGAACTATACGACGCCTGGGAAACGCTGAACATGACCCAACTCCAATACCTGGATCAATTGAGTGAACTGTTAACAACAGGGTCTGAGTTAGAACGAATACTTGAAATCAAATGATAATAATGAAAAGAAGTTTAAACAGGCAATTGGCAATTGGCAACCAGCAGTTAGTTCTCAAGAAGCAATTGATTTTTTTATTGCTCGTTGGTTTTTGCTTGTTGTCATTTTCTTCCTGCAACAATAAAAACGCAACAACCGGTACATCTTCCAAGGAAGAATGGACCTGCTCCATGCATCCTGAGATCATTCGTGATAAACCAGGCTCTTGTCCTATTTGCGGAATGGACCTGATCAAAAAAGTTGACAATGCAGTTGCCATCAATGATATTCAATTAGACGATCTGTTGCAGCCTGCCGATCGTTTTGTGGTTTCTTCGGTGCAGATTACTACAATGCAACGAAAAGAGGTTCCGGTTGAAGTGGATGCCCTGGGCACCATTGCATACGATACAAGGCTGATAATTACGATTTCTGCAAGGGTATCAGGAAGAATAGAAAAGCTCTATGTGAAGTACCGCTATCAACACATCATGAAAGGGCAAAAGGTAATGGATATTTACAGCCCTGATTTGTTAACTACCCAACAGGAACTTTTATTTCTCGTTAAGAACGATCCTTCCAATACTTCATTGATCAATGCGGCAAAACAAAAATTGTTATTGCTTGGGGTAAGTTCATCGCAATTGCAACAAATCATTCAAACGGGTAAGCCATCATTAACCATTGCAGTGTACAGTAATTATTCGGGGCACATCCATGAAGCCGGAAATGTAATGCCGGGAACAGGCAATGGTCAGCAAATGGATCTTTCAAGAGTGACTGAGGAACTTCCGGTTAAAGAAGGCATGTATGTTGAAAGGGGACAGAATATTTTTCAGCTTTATGATGTAAGCCGCAGTTGGGTTTTGCTGAATATTTTTCCCGAGTATCTTTCGTTGGTTAAGAAAGGTGATGCGGTGAGAGTGATCCCTGAAACAGCGCCGAACAAAGACTTCAGGGCAAAGATCGATCTCATCGAACCTTTTTACCGCAAGGAAAATAAAACAGTGACGGCCAGGGTATATTTTAATAATTCTCAACTTCAGATTCCCGTTGGCAGCCAGGTGAAAGCAACGATCTTTTCAAACAATAAAGAAGCAGATTGGATTCCTAAAGACGCTGTTCTGTCATTGGGAATTGATAAAGTTGTTTTCATTAAAGAATCGGGAGGTTTCAAAGCACATAAAATAGAAACGGGTTTGACCTACCAAAATTTAGTGCAGGTACTATCCGGATTGAATGCTACGGATTCAATTGCGGCCAACGCTCAATTCCTCACCGATAGTGAAAGTTTTATAAAAGCAAATAATCAGCCATGAAGTATATAATTTCCATACTCTTTTTGTTTGCTTTCTTTTCCTGTAAAGAAAAAGGACAAACGGCAATACAGGATCCCAATGTTTTCTACACCTGTCCTATGCATCCGGAGATCGTGCAACACACTCCTGGTG
>JAGIAB010000586.1 GCA_017745135.1 Flavisolibacter sp. | reverse complement strand
GGTTATACATATAGTCTGGCGGCTTCATTTTCCGATGGCGCTGAAATCAAAATGACAAAAGGAGGCACAACCTACCACACTCAAATCCATACCATTGGAATAGGAAGTGATTCCACCGCCGTACAATGGCTGGTGACGTATGCTTCGGGCAAAAACCCGGTTGAAAGAATACAACAAGGTAAAGCAGCCTTAAAAATAAAAAGCGACTTAGACGAGTTGCTGCAGCATTTAAAAAACTTTGCCGAAAAAACAGAGAATATTTATGGTTTCAATATCCGGCGCACCACCTTTACCGATACGCTTTTGGCTGCTAAAAAATTTGCAGGCAAACAATATCCTTCTGTAAGCGAAATTTATACAACCATTCAACAGCTCAGGCAAACACTTTCTGCACAAGGAATTGAAGCAGCCGGTTATCCCATGCTGAATGTAAACCAAAAAGATTCGGCTTTGTATGAAACCATGATTGCTATCCCCGTAAACAAAAAACCGTTGCCACAACACTCTATCTTTTTTACCCGGATGGTTCCCATGAAAGACCGGTTTCTGTTTGCCGAAGTAACAGGCGGGCCGGGAACAATTCAAAATGCACATGCGGCAATTAATCAATACATGAATGATCATTTTCTTTCCGCACCCGCTATACCCTTTGAAATTTTAATTACTGACAGAAGCCGGGAAGCCGATACAAGTAAATGGAAAACGCTGGTGTATCACCCGAGCATGTAGCTACGTGAGAAGTCGGAAATCAGAGTTCAAAGTTGGGAGTTCAAAGTCTTGAGTCTAAAGTTCAAAGTCGAGAGTTCAAAGTCGGTGAAACCTTTAAACCTATGAAAAGCCTTGAGCCGAACTGAGGTTAACTATTTCTTCGGCAAGGTTTGGGATACAAAATCAATGACCATTACACTGTCATTGTTTCTCGCCAAAATGTAGGCTTCACTACCGGCCCGATTAATTTTCCGGATGTGCCGTATTTGTCCTTTGAGCTGCAGTCCGTTTATGTTCTCACAAACAAAATTGCCGTCGCCTTTGTTAACGAGCACCGTACCAAAATCCGCATCATACCTTCCCATCTGGATGTTGTTGTCGTAATAATTTCCAGCCAATAAAATATCCGGCAAGGAATCATTGTTGGCATTGACAACAACAGCATCCCTGTATGAAGACAATTGGGCTTCCCAAGGCAGTGGCTTCACAGCAAAATTCATTTTGCCGTCATTGAGCAATACCGCATTGGCAAAGAAGTCGGCTGAAAAAACCTGCGCCTGCCGTAATTTTTCTTTTGAAAAAATTTCAGCAATGGTGGCCTTAGCAAAATCGCCAGCATAAAAGAATTTCTTTTTAAGAACAGGCAAGCGTCTCTGCAATTCATCTTTACTGGCAAAAGGCAGCTCTTTGCCATTGAGATAATAAGTAAGTAGCTGTGCCCTCTTACCGTTATTGTCAAAGTCGTTGTAATACATACGCACCGGTTCATCTTCTGAAGCCTTAAGCCTGCTGTTCAATCCCAGGTTGCCTGCAATCAAATCCACAGCACCATCATTGTTAACATCAACAGGCAGAATAAAATTCCACCAGCCTTTTTTATCTGTTATTGTTTTCCTGGTAAACTGCCCGTTGGTATTGATAAAACAATCAATACCTCCCCACTCGCAACAAAGGAGTAAATCTTTATCGCCGTCTTTATCTATATCAAACCAAACTGCATTTGTTATCATTCCAATCTGCGAAAGTTCCTTGGCATATTTTTCTGTTACATCAATAAACTTTCCCGTTCCGTCATTTTGCAACAAATAGGAATGCGGAACTTGCCCATATTCCCAAGGCACCGCTCTTCCACCCAAAAACAGGTCAACAAAACCATCACCATTAAAATCATAAGGCACCACGCAGGAATGGGTTTCGTACAAACCGGCAAATGCATCCTGTTTCTTTTTGAAGTTGCCTTTGCCATCATTCAAATACACTCTTGGCAACAGGTGTTCATCCTGCCCGTAATATTCATTGCCTCCGCTTGATACCACCAGGTCCACATTTCCGTCATTATTGACATCTACCCATGCGGCATCCACATCTTCATACATGCTATCCTTTAGCATTTCAG
>JAGIAB010000585.1 GCA_017745135.1 Flavisolibacter sp. | reverse complement strand
GAACAAAAAATTTGGAAATGGGGATGACGAGCTATACTACCGGATCGATTTGGACGACGATATTTCCAAAATACAGTATTACCCGATAAACCTGTAATAAATAAGTTCAAATAAAAGTTTACACCCTATATGTTTGTTTTATTGCAAGCATGTCATTACAATTCCTTCACTTCCACTCCATGCAAATCATTCAGTTTATCCAGGCACAATTCCAAATCTTCTTTCGGTATCCCGATCACCATCCTGCAAAACAATTGCATTTCATTTTGCAGAACAACGCAGCCAAAACGCTTTACCACCATCATTACTTCGTTCATCAAGGTATAATCAAACTGCAATTCATACTGAACAAGAACAGGCTTTTGAATGATGGCCGTTAATTGCAGGGCAAGTGACGTAGATGTTTTATATGCATTGATCAAACCCGGAACTCCCAACAAGGTTCCTCCAAAATAACGGACAACCACTACCGCCACATTTGTTAACTCCTTACTATCAATTTGTCCTAAAATTGGTTTACCCGCAGAACCGGAAGGTTCGCCATCATCGCTGGAACGAAAATTATTGTTATCGATACCTAAACGATAAGCAAAACAATGGTGTGCAGCTTTCGGATGTTCCTCTTTTAATTCCTTCAAACGCTTCTTAAAATCATCAGCAGTTGAAACAGGAAAAGCATAAGCTAAAAACTTGCTTCCCCTGTCTTTAAATTCTGCTACTGAAGATTTTTCAATTGTATAATAATGGTTCATGAATTGTAATTCGTGTTTTTATAGGTTCGTATGACATCCGAAAATAGATGCTCCGAACTTTGCAGTATTCTCCCTTTCAAAATTGGCGCAGGCAAACCGGCGCAAATTAAAAGTTGTTCGTTGGTAATTATTCTTGCCTCATCCCAAACAGCTTCGTCAATAAACGACTGCAACAAATAACTTCCCCCTTCTACTAAAATAGACTGAATATTCATTCTGTATAAAGCATTCATCATCTGGTGTACAAGACTTACATCTTCAGTAACCTGGTAATACCCTACACCAACTTCTTCTAATTCCTTCAATGAAATCTTTTCGCGTGGAAGGTTATGTTCTTTCGTATTAAATACGATGGTTGGCGTTTTTGAATTAAAAAGTTTCAGCGATTTCGGCAATCTCAAATCCATATCAACAACAATACGAACAGGATTTTTGCCAGGCCATAACCTTGTCGTCAATTCCGGATCATCAAACAGCGCAGTATTGGTTCCTACAGCAATAGACATTTCCTCGGCTCTCCATTTATGCACAAGACGGTTGGTGTGTTCGTTGCTAATTAAAAGGCGGCCCCCTCCAACTCCCTCAACGGGAGAGAGCAACTCACCAACCTCGCTTATCGAAGAGTAATTATTGTTAGCATCTTGCATAAGCGAGGACTGTGCGTGGGTTCCCCCGTTGGGGGAAGTTAGATGGGGGCTTATTTTGCCATCAAGCGTTTGTGCCCATTTCAAAATCACATAAGGCCTGTGCAGCGTATGAAATGTAAAGAATCGTTTATTTAATTCCCTGCACTCCTCTTCCAGAACTCCTGATTCAACTTCAATACCCGCAGCTTTGAGCTTCTCAATTCCTTTTCCATTCACTTCAAAAAACGGATCACGGCAACCAACAACAACTCTTGGTATTTTCTTTTCGATGATCAAATCGGCACACGGAGGCGTTTTTCCAAAATGAGCACAAGGTTCCAGCGAAACAAATAAAGTTGATTGCTGTATCAAATGCCTGTCTTCTTCTTTCACCGATGCAATACAATTAGGTTCGGCATGTGCTTCACCATATTTTTGATGATAACCCTCTCCTATTATTCTGTTCTCATAAACCAACACCGCACCCACCATTGGATTGGGAGCAACAGATCCTGCTCCCAATTGGGCCAGTTGCAGGCATCGATGCATATATTGTTCCCCGGAAGTCATTAGCCTTCAAAAGTAAAGAAAGGTTAAGTTTGTCAGCATGAAACTCTTCGAAGCAGAGCAGTATTTGAAGGAACAACTCAAGGGAATTTATGACGGGCAGGAAGCAAATATTATTGCCTCACTTGCTATCGAGCATATCACCGGCTTATCGAAAACAGAAAGAGTGTCT
>JAGIAB010000584.1 GCA_017745135.1 Flavisolibacter sp. | reverse complement strand
TGCTGATATAAATTTTCAAATTGGGATTGATGTCTTGATGAAAGCAGTTGTAATGAAAGGCATTGTTCAGTTAACGGTTGCAATCTTTGTTGAATGAAGAAATCGATCCAGTTGGCTGATGGTTGATTGGATTGAGCAACGCTGCCCATGTAATTATCTTCGTTCAAACCAAAAAAAGGGTTGGATATATTGTGAAGAGCAGCCAGTTGTTCACCAAACCGTTTCCAGAAACTTTTTGTTCGTTCACCTTCATTGATCCATTGCAGCAAGAGGACTTGTTGACCAGCCGTTTCAAAACAATCGATAACCGCCGGAACCTTTATGATCGTTTGCTTTGCTATTAATTTCAGGCCATTGGCTTCCCTTTTAAATAAGTGGGGAAATTTTGTAGCAGAATTGATCTTACAAAAGAATTGGCGACCGCCAAAGCTGATTCTATAGGTTTGGTTAATACAACCGACGCCGACCGAACCAAACTGAATTTCGTTTGTATTATTTGAAAACAGTTCTTTGAGTTTTTGCTGAATAGAAGACTGTATGGATGTTAAGGACATTTTAAAGGTTGATGATAAGAATTACCGAACGATGAACGAAGTGCGATCCATTCGCTACGCTCAGGATAAACTCCACAGAAGTTTCGTAGTAGCAATGACGATTGGTTCATAAATATTCAATGACCAATGTTCTCCCGATAGCTATCGGGATCAATGCTCAACTATTAACCTTGAACCTCAAACGTCAAACCTCAAACCTCGAACGCTTTCACTCATCAAAATCATCCCCGCCTAACAGTTCTCTTTCCACTTCTTCCATCTGAACAATATCATACGCTTCGCTTTCAGTTGGCGTAACGTTCATTAGTTCCAGCAATTCTTTTTTGTCTAAGAAATGCTCTACCTCATCCGTTAATTCGCAAACAACAAAAGAAGCATTTTGTTCATAGAATTTCTGTTGTGTTCTTACCAGAACTTCCGCAGTTTCTTCAGCAAGAGTCTTAACATTGCCTAAATTCAAAACCACATTCTTTATTGTATCTTTAAGTGGTTCTTCTAAATGCGATTTCAACTCTGCTGCCATATTAGCAGGCAAATCCGCGGTTTCCACCCGAATGACATGAAATTTTTCTTTGGTATCAGTTTTGACTTCCATATAGACTAAACTAAGACTTAAACAATGAAGTCTGTAATCGCTCAAAAATATTTTTTATTATTGTACAAAGCATAAAACTAAATGGATAATAATTTTTCCTCACAAGTAAAAGAGATCATTTCCTTCAGCAGGGAAGAGGCCCTGCGGTTAGGCAATGATTTTATCGGGACGGAACATCTATTGCTGGGATTGATTCGTGAGGGCGATAATACGGCTATTCGGATTTTGAAAAGCTTTAATGTTGACCTGTACGAATTAAGAAAAGAAATTGAACTGGCAGTAAAGGACAAGACTGGTAAGAATATTGCAAACATCAATAGTCTGCCCTTAACAAAGCAGGCGGAGAAAGTGATCAGGGTGACTGTTTTAGAAGCAAAGGCATTAAAAAGTCCGACTGTTGAAACCGAACATCTGATGCTTTCCATCCTCAAGAACAAAGAAAATATTGCAACTCAAATCTTAAATCAATTTGACGTGGACTACGATTTATTCAGACAGGAATTGGGGGTGATGAAATCCAACGATCCCCGTGCAGAGTACCAGGACGAAAATGATGAGGATTTTGATGATGAAAAAAAATATTCAAGCTCAAAATCACGCCAGGCTGGTGCTGCAAAAAGTAAAACACCTGTGCTTGACAATTTTGGTAGAGACATTACCAAATTAGCAGAAACAGGCCAGTTGGATCCGATCATTGGTCGTGAAAAAGAGATTGAACGGGTGTCTCAAATTCTTTCACGCCGTAAAAAGAACAACCCGATTTTAATTGGTGAACCCGGCGTTGGTAAAACAGCTATTGTTGAAGGTTTGGCGTTGAGAATTGTTCAACGCAAAGTGTCAAGAGTGTTGTTTGATAAAAGAGTGATCTCTCTTGACCTGGCAGCCCTGGTTGCCGGTACCAAGTACCGCGGACAGTTTGAAGAAAGAATGAAAGCGATCATGAACGAATTGGAAAAGAACCGTGATGTGATCCTTTTCATT
>JAGIAB010000583.1 GCA_017745135.1 Flavisolibacter sp. | reverse complement strand
GCTTTGTCTTGGCCTGCCTGAGCAAATTGTCAGAAAAATAAGCGGGCACAGTGCCGGAACTAAGGAGTTTTATAGATATGTTCTCTGGGCACAGACATACCAGGACAAAGAGACAGAGATTATGTTCGAGCAACTAAAAAGAAAAGAATTGAAAGTGGATTAGCAGATTAATAAGTCAATTTTAATTCCACTCTTCTATTATTGGCCCTGCCTTGTGGATTGGCATTAGTATCAATCGGTTTCAGTTGTCCGTAACCTATGGCTGAAAGCCGGGTTTTGTCAACACCTTTGTCAAATAAATATTTCATAACTGCCTTTGCTCGGTTTTCGCTTAAAGTTTGGTTGGATTGTATGGTTCCAACATTATCTGTATGCCCCTCTATAGTTAGGCTAAGTGATATATTTTCTTTTAAAATTTTGACCACGTCATCAAGTGGAGTAAATGACCTTTCAAGGAGTTCATAACTGCCTGTTTTGAAAAAGATATTCTTGGCAGCAAGGTCAATCTTTTCTTTTTCTTCTTTTTTGATCAGTGGACAACCATGATTTTCTTTGACACCAGGAACCATAATACAACTATCTTCCTCGTCATTAATTCCATCTCTATCGCTATCTGGGATAGGACAGCCACCATACTTTTTCAGTCCTGGAACAGTAGGGCAAGCATCTGATGAATCAACAATTCCATCTCCGTCACTATCTTTTACAATGAAAAGATTTTGAATCTTAGGAGGTTCAACGAGCCTTTTTTTCTTTTGTTTTTTTCCAATAAGTCCAGAAATACCAATTGAATAATAATAATGATTGTTTAATTTATTGGATAGCGAAGGACGGTATTGCAAAATAGCGTTGAAGTATACATCTTTATAGTTAAACTCAAAGCCTGGCCCTGAAAGAAAATAAGAGAGGAAGTTTGAACGGTAAGATCCTGCACCCGTTCCAAACTGTAGAAAAGGGTTAATCCATTTTTGCTTACCAAAAAGCCTGGCACGAAATGAAAAATCTCCCTGTAATAACAGAGACTTATCATTTGCGGTAAGATGTTTCGATACTTCGTTAGGAAAGGAGCAGGAAAAGCTAATTGTGTAATCAAAATGTCGAGTGAAACCTTTTAGATAATTTATGGAAAGTCCAGCATCCATAGTTGATACTTCATCAAAAAATGACTTGTTTTTAAAATCATTTAAAATAAAATTTATCCCGAGAGTAGTTGGATGTTTGTATTTGGTTTGAGTGAATGCTCTTGCAGTAAAAATTAACAGAAAAGCGATTAATAGTAGTCTTGGCATAAATAGAAACGAAATTTACTAAAGAACTATCTGTTTTGCTTATATTTTGTAACTAAAATTTATTGCGATTTCATCGCCCACGGGAGTGATACAGGACTTCTGAAGAGCTTTTGCCACAATTACTGAGAAAATGAAGTTGTAATTGCTGATGTCCACAGTGGGGCACGTAAGTTGAGAATATTTTTGAGAAGTTTGGCGTTTCAGGCAAGATTGAGCTACAGCTCAAGTTCGAAAGAATATCTAATTACAAGCAGTTTTTAAAAATTCTGCGTAATAAAAGTAAAATACTTCAAAAAGAATAGATGAACAGGATTGGAATTGTTGCACTATGCGAAAAACCATAGTGTATGATTGATACATGTGAGAAATCGGAAGTGATGATAGGGCTTCTTCAGTCCATACTTAAGGAACTGCAGTTAATGAACACTTGCCAAAAGGAAAAGGTAAATGGAGTCTCGTCACATGAATTTGTGCATGTACCATTTAAAGGTTCAGAAATCTATTTGTTGCACAAGGCTTTTGTTGATGCGGGTGGTGCTCCCAACGATAGCCTTAAATCGCTTCTTGAGAAAACACTGACAGCGATCTCAAATAAAACGCAAAGAGGATTTAGTGTAGACAGCGTTTATAAGTGCAGCGATAAGGTTTGCCCCGAAACAAAGGAAAATGTAAAGAGGTTTTTGATAAGAATGATTCGAAATATTGATAGCTATGATTAGCAATGTAAAAGCATTAATTTAATCCGGGCTCGTATTATGATGGTTGCTTAATTTCTGTTCAAGCCAATTTGAAAAATACTTTCGGTTGGCTGGATGTGCCAGTTGCTTATACAACTTGCGGT
>JAGIAB010000582.1 GCA_017745135.1 Flavisolibacter sp. | reverse complement strand
AATCTCCTGCATGTTATCAAGCAGTTCATCAATTTCTTCGGGGAGAAGTTCGTTGAATAAGTCTTTCAACCGCTTGGCAATGGTTGGCGATTTTCCATTAGTAGAGATACCAATCTTCAAATTCCCTTTCTGAACAATAGACCCCATATAAAAATCACAGAGCTCGGGCTTGTCGGCAACATTAACCAGTTTCTTTTTCTCCTTAACGATATCCCTGATTCTTTTGCTCTCTTTTTTATCATCAATAGCAATAATGACAACATCACTGTTATCAACATCAAGGGGGAAAAACGCTCTTTCTCTTAATTCTATGTTTGGATAATTCGCAGCCAACTTTCTCACTTCTTCACTGATGGTAATCGATACCACCTTAATATTGGTTTCGGGAGAGTTAGAAAGGATGGCAGACAATTTTTCCAATCCAATCTTCCCTCCCCCAACAATCAGCACAGAAAGGTTCTCCAGTTTTAAAAAAACCGGGAACAACCTGTTGGTCTCTTTATCATTGTAAGCTTGGCTCATGTTGTACAGCTAATTCGGAAAACAAACGGTTACTGAAATCGCCAAATGTTTCTCCTTTTTTTCTTTTCTCTTTAAATTCCCTGAAAAGAAAATCCAGTTCCTGAAGAATGGCTTCTTCATCTAAATTGTCTTTGAACTTTCTGTTCAGCCGAAGTCCCAAGTGATCACCGCCAATATGCAAATTGTAATGGCCTAATGCAGTTCCGATAAATCCAATTTCAGAGTTGGAAGACCTACCGCAACCATTCGGACAACCCGTCATTCTAATAATGATTTCTTCTTCCTGCAAACCATATTTTTCTAACAATGGCTCAATCTTCGAAATTAGACTTGGCAAATAACGCTGTGCCTCTGCTAATGCCAAAGGACAGGTATTCAACGCCACACAGGCAATAGAATTCTTCCTGACAGGAGAAGCACTATTCGTGTGTTCAATCACACCATACTTTTTCAATATGGTTTCAATTTTCTTTTTGTCTTTATCAGCAATGTCGCTCAAAATCAAATTCTGGTTACAGGTAAATCTAAAATTCGCTTTCCCTGTTTTTGCAATCTCGTAAAATGCAGTTTTCAGTTTTACATCTTCATGATCAAGTACTCTTCCGTTTTCCAGGAACACCGTGTAATACCAAAGTCCTTCGTGATTCTGCTCCCAGCCATACAAATCCTTCCGCTCATTGAATTCAAATGGCTTTGCTGCTTCCAGTTCAAACCCAACTCTCTTCTCTACTTCTTTTTTGAACGCATCAACGCCTAACCTATCGACGGTGTATTTTATTCTGGCTTTCTTCCGATCGCTGCGGTCACCGAAATCTCTTTGAACAGTTAAAATTTCATAGATCACCTTCATGGTTTTTTCTTCAGTATCAGTAAAACCGATAATGGATGCCAATCTCGGATAGTGTTCGGGATTTCCATGTGTGCTTGACAAGCCTCCACCGATTCCGATATTGAAACCTTTCAATTCATTGTTTTCAACAATGGCAATCAGTGCCAGATCATTGATCAAAACATCAACATCATTGTTCGGCGGAATACCGATTCCAATTTTAAATTTTCTGGGCAGATACCTATCCTGATATAAAGGATCTTCTTCTGTTTTTTCAGAAAGCTTTTCTTCATCCAGCCATATCTCGTAATAAGCTCTCGTCTTTGGCTTCAGTGCCTCGCTAATCTTATCTGCATAAGCAAATATTTGGGCATGAACCGGTGACTGCTTCGGATGCGCAGCACAAATCACATTACGGTTTACATCGCCGCAAGTGGCAATGCTATCCAGCTTTGCAAGATTAAAAGATTGGATCGTTGGCTTTATTTTATTCTTCAACAAACCATGCAATTGAATGGTTTGCCTTGTGGTAATTTTAATAACACCTGTTGAATTTTCTCCAGCAATATCATGCGTTGCTAACCATTGCTCCGGTGTCATAAATCCACCAGGTAACCTTAAGCGAATCATGAAGGAATACAAACGCTCCAATTTCTTTTGTGCTCTCTCTTCCCGACGGTCACGATCATCCTGTTGATACATTCCGTGAAACTTAAACAGGTTGGCATCTTCCTCAGGAACGGACCCGGTCAGCTCGTTGGCTACACTCTCTTTAATGG
>JAGIAB010000581.1 GCA_017745135.1 Flavisolibacter sp. | reverse complement strand
GAAATATCCTGTTCGAAAAAGACGCCTCTCAAACCTATTATAAAGTCACCATCGAAATACCAAGAGACGATCCATACGAATCGTTAGCAGTTTAGTCCTAATTTTACCGCACTGTGTTTTTCTATGGAAATAATTAAAGTTGCCATTGCCGACGATCATAAAATTTTTCGAAAAGGAGTCATCCTTTCGTTGCGGCCATTTACCAATATAAAATTTGTTTGGGAAGCCGATAATGGCGATCACCTTTTAGAAGGAATTGCTTCAACCGAGCCAGATGTTGTTCTCATGGATCTTCGTATGCCTGGCAAGGACGGAATTGAAGCAACAAAGATCCTTAGCAAACAATACCCAAACATTCACGTTATTGTTTTGAGTATGTATGAAGATGACCGCTTTGTTTCTCACATGATGGAGAATGGCGCCAGCGGTTATTTGTTGAAGAATGCAGAGCCCCAGGAAATCCGCCGTGCCATAATGGATGTTCATGAAAAGGGTTACTATCTCAACAATTTTGTAAATCGCATCTTATTAAAGAAATCACACGCCAAACAAAAAGCAATTCCTTCGCTAAATAATGAAATCACTTTGACGGACAGGGAAAGAGATGTGCTGAAATTTATTTGTATGGAATTTACAGCACAGGAAATTGCCCAAAAAATGGATATCAGCCCCAGAACTGTAGAAGCAATTAAAGACCGCTTAATGGAACGCTTTGGAAGTAAGAATACCGCGGGCTTAGTGTTCTTCGCAGTAAAAAATAATTTGGTTGATTAGGCCTCACCTCAGGAAGGAAGGGCATCTACTACAAACCTGTTAGTTCAAGATTCATCAAAGAAAATAAAGCTCTCAACATTCATCAACGTTGAGAGCTTTTAACATCTTTAAGCTGGCCGCTTGTGCAGCGGATCTCTTTCCAAGTGATTCAGGTAAGTGTCATTTCTTTGATCTCTCCTTCGATAACTAATTTACCTGCTGTTTTTTCTTTGATCTCTTCTACACTTACACCTGGCGCTCTTTCCAAAAGTTTGAAACCGTTTTCTGTTATATCCAATACTGCAAGTTCAGTTACAATTTTTTTTACACAACGAACACCGGTCAATGGTAAAGTGCATTCCGGCAATAATTTGGACTCTCCCTTAGGATTTGTATGCATCATGGCAACAATGATATTTTGTGCAGAAGCAACCAGGTCCATTGCCCCTCCCATTCCCTTTACCATTTTACCCGGAATTTTCCAATTGGCAATATCACCTTTCTCACTTACTTCCATCGCACCTAATACAGTCAAATCAATCTTACCGGCACGAATCATTCCGAAGCTTTCAGCGCTATCAAAAAAAGCACCGCCGGGTAAAATCGTAACCGTTTCTTTTCCTGCGTTGATCAGGTCTGCATCAATGTCTTCGTCTGTAGGATAAGGCCCCATCCCCAACATACCGTTTTCACTTTGCAGCATAATGGATATGCCATCAGGAATATAATTCGAAACCAGGGTTGGTATACCAATACCAAGATTGACATACATTCCGTCTCTCAGTTCCTGAGCAATTCGTTTTGCAATTCCATATTTATCCAATGCCATCTGTCTCTGGTTATTGTTTACTGATTATTCATTAATCGCACTGTTCTTCTTTCAATTCTCTTTTCATAATTCTTCCCTTCAAAAATGCGATGCACATAAACGCTTGCCACGTGAATTTGGTCCGGATCCAATTCGCCTGGCTCTACCAAATGTTCCACTTCTGCAATGGTAATTTTGCCTGCTTTTGCCATCGATGTAGAAAAATTTCTTGTTGTTTTTCTGAATACAAGATTCCCATACTTGTCTCCTTTCCAGGCTTTCACTATAGCAAAATCAGCATACAATGCATGCTCCATCAAATATTTTTTACCATTGAATTCACGTACTTCTTTTCCTTCCCCAATTTCAGTACCGTATCCTGCAGGAGTAAAAAAAGCGGGAATGCCCATGCCAGCCATTTGTATTCTTGTTGCGAGTGTCCCTTGCGGAGTCAAATCAACTTCCAATTCCCCACTCAATAATTGTCTTTCAAATTCCGCATTCTCACCGACATAAGAGCTTATCATTTTTTTGATCTGCTTTGTTTTTAATAACAAGCCCAAACCAAAATCATC
>JAGIAB010000580.1 GCA_017745135.1 Flavisolibacter sp. | reverse complement strand
TTCGGATCGTATCAAAGCAACGGTGATATTGCGCTGGCTTCTGCCATTCGTATCATGAAAGAAACAGGCGCCCATGCCATTAAAATGGAAGGCGGAGAGGAAATTGTGGAGTCTGTGAAAAGAATTATTGGTGCAGGCATTCCTGTTATGGGTCATCTTGGATTAACACCCCAATCTATTTATAAATTCGGTACTTATAATGTTCGCGCAAAAGAAAAAGCAGAAGCAGATAAATTAAAAAAGGATTCCATGCTTTTACAGGAAGCCGGATGCTTTGGAATAGTGTTAGAAAAAATTCCGGCGGAACTGGCTAAAGAAGTTTCCCAAAGCCTGCAAATACCAACCATTGGAATCGGCGCCGGTCCGCATTGCGATGGACAGGTGTTGGTAATGCATGATATGCTTGGCATCAATACCGAATTCAAGCCAAGGTTTTTGCGACAGTACTTAAACCTTCATGAACAAATAACGAAAGCGATTCAGCAATATGTAATAGATGTCCGTTCCAATGATTTTCCAAATCAATCTGAGTCTTATTAAAATTTTTAGGAACCAACATGAAATCAATCGCTTTATGCTTTCTGACAAGCATCATTATCAGTCGTGTAGTTGCGCAGGAAAAAAGTTCAGAACTCGATCCTGTTACCGTCACTGCTTCCATTAATCCTGAAAAAGCATCTCAAACCGGAAGAGATTTAGTTGTTATTAAGGGTGAACGCTTTGCCAATTTGCCTGTTCATTCCATTGATGAATTGCTGCGTTATTTACCCGGGATTGAAATGCAATCTCGGGGTCCGTTGGGATCACAAAGTGATATTGTAATTCGTGGAGGAACATTTCAGCAGGTGTTAGTAATTGTTGATGGATTGCGGTTAAACGATCCGAACTCCGGGCATTTTGCAAGCTATTTTCCAATTGCTCCCGCAGAAATTGACAGGATAGAAATTTTAAAAGGCGCTTCATCGGCAGTTTATGGAAGCGAGGCTGTTGGCGGTGTTGTTCATATCATTACAAAAACATTTGCTGCAAAGAATACTTCTTCTTTACAAAAACAACATTTGAATGCAATCGCACAGGTTACAGGCGGCGAGTATGATTTTTTGAATTTGAATGTTGGCGGCTTTTTTGATAATGGAACAACCTCGGTAGCCGCGGGTCTTTTAACCAATACTACTTCAGGGCAGGCACAGCGTGGAATAAGAGGTTTTGTTCACAACAATACCGCATCCTTTTCATTTAACCACCATATAAATCAACAATGGGAAGTTAAGTTCAGGACTGCCTACGACAGCCGCAAATTTGCTGCACAAAACTTTTATACAACATTCGCTTCGGATACGGCCGATGAAAAAGTAACTAGCTTTTGGAATCAATTGGGGATTGTTCGTAGCGGTAAGAAAGACCGGTTAAGTTTCAACGTAGGATTCAAAGATTTGGATGATGAGTATAAATTCAATTCTGCATCCGCTGCCAATAAAAGCAACAGTAAGCTTATTCAGGCATTACTTACCGATGAATGGAAAGTGCAGGAGAAAACGACAATTACTTCAGGCCTGCAGTTCATCCGAAAAAAAATTGCTTCAAATGATCGTGGCAAACATGAAGTGGATCAAGCTGCCGCATTTGCTGTATTGAATCAGCAATTAGGCGACAACTTTTTTCTGAACCCCGCATTAAGGGTAGAATGGAATGAACGCTCAGGATGGGAGTTGATTCCGCAGGCCAATATTTCTTATCGAATACCAAAGCTTCAATTAAGAGCAAGTGCAGGTAAAACTATCAGGGATGCAGACTTTACCGAACGTTTCAACAACTATAACAAAACCTTTGTCGCTAGTGGAAGAATTGGAAATCCCGACCTGACCGCCGAACATTCTTTCAGCTATGAAGGCGGTGCAGATTTTTTTGTGAGCAATAATTTGAAACTATCAGGAACATTTTTTCAACGCTATCACACCGATTTGATTGACTATGTTCCAACACCTTTTGCTGACATGCCCAGAAAAATAAATCTTTCACCTACCGGCAGTTATGCTCTCGCCAAAAATATTTCTAAAGTAACAACCACCGGAGCCGAAGCAGAAGTACAATATTCCATGCAATTTCAAAATCGCCAGCAATTATGGACTTCAATCGGATTTACC
>JAGIAB010000057.1:7971-12082 GCA_017745135.1 Flavisolibacter sp. | reverse complement strand
GAGCTAAAAAGAAGAAGAGGAAGAAGAGATTAGAATTAACGGGGTGACGTTTGCTACTGCTTTGCGTCTGTCGCTCGCTGCTATGGGAATACAAGCCGAGTTGTTTGTGTATGAGCCAAGAAGGCTAGGCAATTGGCGTGATGCGATTTTTTTGGAGGAACTGGATTATGTGCTAAGGGTAAAAGGGAAAAAGAAATTTTACTACCTCGAAGCCTTCAATAATTTTGATGCGTTCGCTACACCTTACTCTTACCTTGAAGGAGCAGAAGGTTTTGCTATAGGATACCAGGAAAAAAATCAGTATTTCCGTGCCAGCATTCCCCCATCAACAATCAATGATAATGTCGAGAGAGAAGAGTATGTGCTGAATTTTTCAGATGCTATGGATGTCATTCGCGCCGAAAGAACAAGCTATTATCTTGGCGCAACTAAAATCGGCCGCATTGAACAGGCTAACTTGGACCGTTCTTATTTAAACTTTGATTTCGAAAAATATTACAACGAACCAAAGAAGAACAAGAAAAATGATAATGTTATTGAAATTTCTAACAAGTATGAAGATCCTGACAAGGATGAAAGAGTTAAAGACAGGAAAGAATTGTTTGAAAAAGATTTGAAATCAGAATTTGATATTGATAAATACGAGGATTTTGAGTTAGTTAAAGACGGACGTTTTGGTGATACGGCATGGCTGCAATACAGGGAAAAATTCACGGTGAAAAAGCTGATCAGTAAAGCGGGCAGGAACTACATAGTGGAAATAGGAAAAATGATTGGTGACCAGATCAAACTCGATTCGGCTGAAATGAAAACACGCCAAACGGATATTTGGCTTCCGTTTGCAAGAACCATCGAGAACACAATCACGGTGAACATACCTGACGGTTACACTGTTGATGGCCTGCAGGATTTGAATACCAGCATTGATAATGAAAGTGGCTCCTTTGTAAGTACTGCAAAGGTTGATGGCGATAAATTGTTCATTACTACAAGAAAGTTGTACAAGAAAAGCTTTGATAAAAAAGAATTGTGGCCGAATTACATTGCCTTTTTAGAACCGGCTTATAAGTTCAGCCAGACAAAAATTGTTCTAAGAAAAAAATAGCAAAAACCTGCTGCTTGTTTAAATAGCTCCGGGAGGAGCTATTTTTGTTTTATGAAATTGACAATTTACCAGGTTGATGCCTTTGCCGAAAAGGTTTTTCAGGGAAATCCTGCTGCCATTGTTCCGTTAGAAGATTGGATTGAAGATGACCTGATGCAACACATTGCCATGGAGAATAATTTAGCCGAGACGGCATTTTTTGTAAAAACAGATAAGGGTTATCACATTCGATGGTTCACTCCCACGTTGGAGATTGATCTGTGTGGTCATGCAACGTTGGCCTCGGCCTACATTATTAAAAATTTTATTGAGCCACATTTGGCCGAGATCAATTTCACTACTCAAAAAGTCGGAACCTTAAGAGCAATGGCAAAAGATGGAATCTACACTTTGGATTTTCCATCACGAATGCCGCAGTCTTGTAATGCGCCTGATAAATTGTTAAAGAGTTTGAACATTACAACAGCCGTTGAAGTGCTTAAGTCGAGAGATTATTTTGTTGTGCTTGCCAATGAAGATGCTGTTAAAAATGTTGAACCTGATTTTGCATTAATGAAGGAACTGGATTCATTTGGTGTTATCATTACAGCAAAAGGGCAATCTGGCGATGTTGTATCGAGATGTTTTTATCCTGGTGCCGGTATTTCTGAAGATCCGGTTACCGGTTCAGCACATTGCAATATTGTTCCTTACTGGAGTGATAAACTGGGTAAGACAAAATTGTTCTGCAAACAACTCTCGCAACGCGGCGGAGATTTGCATTGTGAACTGGAAGGAGACCGGGTTTTAATGAGCGGGAAGTGCGTTTTGTATATGCAGGGGGAAATTGAGGTTTAAGCAATATTACTGCTGAGAATTTCGTTAGCTTGAAAAATGATTTATGCGAATCATTTTATTGTCATTGCTGCTTTTCATTTGTATAATAACATCGGCACAGAAAAATAAGCTTTCAATTAATGTCTTTTATCGCCCAGAAATCACGAACTACAAGGATAGCATTTCCTTTAGATGGAAAGAGAAAACACTTCGTCATGGGCTAAGCTCTTTTGGCTTCCGGATTTTGCCAGAGTATCGTTTCACTTCCCGCTTCCTGGTCCGTTCAGGAGTTGGATACATAAATAGAGTCTTCAAGGACAATGCTTTTTTTAATCAGGATTTACTAGGCGATTCAACGAGATTTTTGTTCAATTCAAGAAAAATCGAATATAGAATTATTGAATTTCCAATTGCTGCCGGTTATTCCATTTATTCCAGGAATAACATCGAGGCAAAAATTATTTGTGAACTGAGTTTCAATTATTTGCTGAATGCTTATTACCATCCGGTAACATATGCGGGTCAATATAAAAAGCAATATTGGTTAGGAAAATCTTTTTCAGGGCTTTTGTCATGTAATTATAGCCTCAACACAAATTTGAAATTAAGTGTTGAGGCAGGATATTCATTTATGAACGAAACAAAGAAAGATATTTTTCTTTTTAGTCAGGATGAGCCAGTAATCGGAATTGAACATAGATATTTTCCTGTTCTGGTTGGATTAAATTACACATTCAGGTAAGAAACCGGCTTCTTAATTCAGCAGTCGGCACCATGCATTGTTCTCTCTTTCCAAACCATTTATACCGGTTCTTCGCAATAAAATCATAAATAGCATCTCTGAAAGCGGTTGGAACGATCCGAAGTATCTGTGCTTCTTTCCAATACCACGGAAGTTGATTCATCACTCTCAATGAAGCAGTAGATTTTTTATAAACTTTCCCGTTATCAATTAAAACAAAGGAATTAAATTCTTTCGTGGAGAGATGGTATTGCTGTAATAATTTTTGCCCGGCTTCCGATTGTAAAGGAGCAAAACGAAAAATTCCTTTCTTGTCCTGCTTCAAAACAAAATTGATCGCACTGTTGCAAAAATTACAAACGCCGTCGAATAATATGATGGGATGTTCCTCCACTTTATAAAATTAAAAAACCCCGCATCAAGCGGGGCCCTGGTTTATCCCATATTATGAAATACCTTTTGTACATCATCATCCTGCTCTAATTTTTCTATCAGCTTACTAACATCTTCCGCCTGCGCATCATTCAACGGAACTGTAGTGGTAGGTATCCACTCTACTTCTGCACTTAAAGGAGTCATTCCCTTTTCTTCCAGTGCTTTTTGCATGTTTCCAAAATCATTGAAAGCACAACGAAGGATCAAAACTTCTTCGCCGTTTTCACCAGTACCTTCCCCCATTTCTTCCAAACCAAAATCAATCAGCTCAAACTCTAATTCTTCCGTATTCAATCCTTCAGGTTTTAGTTTAAACACACCCATTTTTTTGAATTGAAAACTTACGCTTCCGCTGTTACCCAAAGCGCCGCCTCCTTTATTAAACGCCGCTTTCACATTGGCTACGGTACGAACGTGATTATCCGTTGCCGTTTCAACCAATATCGCCACGCCATGCGGACCATAGCCTTCATACAGGATCTCTTCATAGTTCTCCATTTCCTTACCCATCGCTCTTTTAATGGCAGCTTCTACACGGTCTTTAGGCATGTTCACCGCCTTGGCATTTTGAAAACAGCGGCGAAGAGCGGGGTTGGTATTGGGGTCAGGACCACCGGCTTTTACAGCAATAGCGATCTCTTTTCCAATGCGGGTAAATTGTTTTGCCATCCTGTCCCAGCGGGCAAACATGGTGGCTTTTCTAACTTCAAATATGCGACCCATATAATAGTTTGTAGTTTGTAGTGTTCAGTTTGTGGTTTAGTTCAATCATCACTTTCTCTCTCTACACAATTATTTTGTAACCATCGTTCACTGCTACTATCAGCTTCTGTTGTGTCACTCACTTGTGCGTTCGGTATCCCGATAGCTATCGGGACTATTCAGTACAACACCACGGGCTTCAAAGGCCGCAAATGTACTAATAACAGCACTAAAAAAGCCGCGCAAGGCGGCTTAAGATTGTTTTAAAGCGATTGATTAAGACAACTCCATCGGGTTTGGCGGCTCTTTAT
>JAGIAB010000057.1:0-7961 GCA_017745135.1 Flavisolibacter sp. | reverse complement strand
ATTTGCAGGTTCTGGCAGGCCCAACTTTCTGGCATAAAGCACAAAATGAACGAGCGCAAAAACAATTGCTATGTAAAGCAAGGTCCTGTCCTCGTTAAAACCTACAACATACTGGTGTAAAAATCCCGCAACAATCAACAATGCAGCAAGCACCAGGCCGGTATAACGGGCTACACGCATTCCTTTTCTGCTATCGGTACCATTTCCCAAATGACTGTTTTTAGCTCCATATGCAAGATAAATGTCAAGGCCAATCAGCATCCATACCAATAAACGGATCCAGGTATCCATTGGTAAAAACACCATCATGAACAAACAGGTTACAATGCCTAAAAGTGGTACCAGCGGCACCAAAGGCGTTTTGAAAGCTCGTGGCAGATCAGGCATTTTTTTACGCATCACCCAAATGCCAATACAAACAAGGATGAAAGCAAAGAGCGTTCCGATGCTGGTCATTTCACCAACAACACGTGCCGGTACAAAGGCTGCAAAAGCACTTACAAACAACATAAAAAACAAATTGTTTTTTGCAGGTGTTTGGGTTTTAGGATTTACACTGGAAAATATTTTAGGGATCAAACCATCTTTACTCATGCTGAAGAACACACGGCTTTGTCCCATTAGCATTACCAGGATTACCGATGCATAACCTGCAAGAATGGCTACTACAATTGCCCGGTTCAACCAGGGGTAATCAGGTTGAATAGCACCCGTTGCACCAGGCTTACCCATGTGCTCAATGGCAACGGCTACAGGAGCAATGCCGTCTTTCCCGGCAAAGGTTTTGTAATTGGTTACGCCGGTCATTACATGGGCAAACAAAATATACAACACAGTACAAACAGCCAGTGATCCTAAAATACCCCAGGGCATATCCTTCTTTGGATTCTTGGCTTCCTGGGCAGCGGTACTCACCGCATCAAATCCTATATAGGCAAAGAAAACAATAGCAGCCGCACGGATAATTCCACTGAAACCAAATTCTCCAAACGTACCGGTGTTATCGGGGATGTAAGGGTTGTAGTTATCATTGTTAATATATTTCCAGCCAAGGAAAATAAATACAAGGACAACCGAAACTTTCAATGCTACGATCAATGAGTTGACAAAGGCGCTCTCTTTGGTTCCTTTAATAAGCAATGAACTCATTAACACAATTATAAAAACAGCCGGAAGGTTGATGATCCCGCCATCCCAGGGACCTAATACTAATTCCTGTGGAAAATGAATATCAAATCCTTCAAAAAACTTAACGAAATAACGGCTCCAGCTAATTCCAACAGTAGCTGCTCCTACAGCATATTCCAACACAAGGTCCCATCCAATGATCCATGCAATGAATTCGCCCATTGTAGCATATGAGTAGGTATAAGCACTTCCTGCAACCGGAATCATGGACGCAAATTCTGCATAACATAAGCCGGCAAACAAACAACCCATTGCGGCTACTATGAATGAAATTGTGATGGCTGGTCCCGCATGATTAGCAGCAGCCATACCGGTAATGGAAAACAAGCCGGCGCCAATGATAGCTCCAATTCCAAGTGCAACAAGACCTGCTGCACCTAACGTTCGTTTCAAAGTATGACTGCCAGACTCCTGCGCTTCCTGTAAAAGGGTAGCCATGGGTTTTCTAACAAATAAACTCATATGAATTTTAGAATTGTGTTGTGTTTTAAACTGGAAAAATAAAGGAATAATTCAATAAACTGAACGAATGTTTGTATGGATGGAATCTAGTTTAAATGAAATAGTATTTCTTTGACGGAATATTTTTACGACTTTCGGACTCCTTATTTATATGGGAAAAACAAACAGGCTGACTTTATACATTTTGATTGCCATGGTGGGTGGGGTAATAGCCGGATGGCTGGTCAATCGAAATGCGTCTCCAAATTTTATTGCTGATTTTTCAAACAACATCAAACTTCTCAGTAACATCTTTATTCGCCTGGTGCAAATGATCATTGCTCCGTTGGTGTTTACAACCCTGGTAGTGGGTATTGCCAAATTAGGGGATTTGAAAACAGTAGGCCGGGTAGGGGGTAAGGCGATCCTCTGGTTTATCACGGCATCATTGATTTCATTATTGATTGGATTGGTGCTGGTGAATTATTTCAAACCGGGACAATACATTGATCTCTCTCAAGCCGACACTGCCGGACTGGATGATTTAAAAGGAAAGACGCAAACCTTTTCACTTCAAAACTTTGTTGAACACGTAATTCCACGAAGTTTCGTTGAAGCCATGGCGAATAACGAAATGCTTCAACTGGTAGTGTTCTCTGTTTTTTTTGGAGTAGCAGCAGCTTCTATCGGTGATTATACCAAGCCGCTTATCAGGGCGCTGGAAGTAGCCTCGCATGTGATTTTAAAGATGGTGAACTATGTAATGAACTTTGCACCGATCGGTGTATTTGGTGCCATTGCTTCTGTAGTAGCCGCAAAAGGTTTGGGTATTTTTAATTTTTACCTGAACTACTTTGCTTATTTTTTATTAGGTATTGCCATATTGTGGATTGTATTAATGGCCGCTGGCTTTCTTATTCTGAAAGGAAGAATGAAAGAATTAATGAGAAGGATCGGAAGCCCCATGCTGGTTGCTTTCTCTACTACAAGCAGCGAAGCGGTTTTTCCGAAGTTAACTGAGGAGTTGGAACGCTTTGGTTGCAGGAACAGAATTGTTTCCTTTATTCTGCCACTTGGTTATTCGTTCAACCTTGACGGCAGCATGATGTATATGACCTTTGCGAGTTTGGCCATTGCTCAGGCGTATGGAATTCATCTTCCCCTGGAAACACAATTAACCATGCTGTTGGTGCTAATGTTAACGAGCAAAGGAATTGCAGGTGTGCCAAGAGCTTCTTTAGTAGTAGTTTTGGCAACTTGTGCCATGTTTAAAATTCCACCCGAAGGGGTTGCTTTAATTCTGCCGATTGATCATTTTTGCGATATGTTCCGTACAATGACCAATGTTGTAGGTAATGCCCTGGCTACAAGTGTGGTTAGTAAATGGGAAGGAGAATTAGAAAATTCATAAAACAAATTAATGAGTACTCTTTTAGATATTACATTGCTTCAAGGCGGACTTGTTCAGCAGTTCATTGAATGGATCATCAACAATGGTGGATTGTATCTGCTGTTGTTTGTTGTATTTGCAGAAACAGGATTATTTGTAGGCTTCTTTTTGCCCGGTGATTCTTTATTATTTGCAGCGGGCATTTACATCAGCGATCTTGCTGCCGAATTTTTCGGCCTTCATTATTCTGTCATCATTGTGTTGGTCATCATTGCATCGGTATTGGGGAACCTTGTCGGCTATTGGTTCGGAAGAAAAACCGGTCCGCTGTTATACGAACGGAAGGAATCATTTTTATTCCGTAAAAAACATTTGGTGCGTGCAACGGATTTTTATCATGACTATGGAAAGGCGACTATTTTTCTTGCAAAATTTCTTCCCATCATCAGAACCTTTGCCCCCATTGTTGCCGGCATAGTAAAAATGGACCGGAAAACCTTTGTGTTCTATAATATTTTGGGAAGCATTTGCTGGGTAGCCTCTATGATGCTCGGCGGACATTTTTTACAATCGTGGGTGCTGAGTGAATTTGGTTTTAGTTTGAAAGATCATATTGAAGCCATCACTATTGGAATTATCCTCGTAACCACACTGCCTGTTCTATACAAATTATTTTTTGGTAAAAAGAAAGTTGTTACCAACCAAACTATAACCAATGAACCAAAACCGTAGCTACGGAATTTTTTCTTTACCTGTTATTGTTGGCGCCCTTGGCTATTTTGTTGATATCTACGATTTGCTTGCTTTCAGTATTCTGCGGCAGCCCAGCCTGAGCAGTTTGGGTTTAACTCCTGAGCAGGTGGACAGCCAGGGTTTATTGATCATTAACATTCAAATGGCCGGCCTCCTGATTGGTGGAATTATATGGGGAGTGTACGGCGACAAAAAAGGAAGATTGAGTGTGCTGTTTGGTTCTATTTTGCTCTACTCTGTTGCCAATATTGCAAACGGGTTTGTTAACACAGTTCCTCAATACATGATTTGCCGTTTTATTGCCGGAATTGGTTTAGCTGGAGAATTAGGTGCCGGTATAACCCTGGTTTCTGAATTGTTGCCAAAGAACAAAAGAGGAATAGGAACTTCCATCGTTGCCGGCGTTGGTTTACTCGGTGCCGTATTTGCTTATTTTTTGAAAGAGCATTTTTATTGGCGTACCTGTTATTTTATAGGAGGAGGACTAGGGTTTTTGTTGTTAATCCTTCGGGTCAGTGTTGCCGAATCAGGAATGTTTCACTCCATCAAAGACAAAAATATTTCCAGGGGCAATTTTTTCATGCTCTTCAATAATAAGGAACGTTTTAAAAAATACATGCTGGCTATTTTTATTGGGTTACCAACCTGGTATGTCATTGGTATTTTGGTGACGTTTTCCAACCGGTTTGCACAGGAATTTTCTATCCCTCAAAAAATTGATACAGGTAAAGCTGTGATGTTTGCGTATGTGGCCATTTCAATCGGTGATATTTTAATTGGATTGCTGAGCCAGTATTTAAGAAGCAGGAAAAAAGCCTTGTATATTTTTTATAGTATTACGGCGGTTGGCATTTGTTTTTTCTTTTTCGGATTGTATGGGCAATCAGATACAATGTTATACGCTGTTTGTGCATTGTTAGGTTTCGGCACAGGCCTCTGGGCCATTTTTGTAACCATGGCCGCAGAACAATTTGGCACGAACATAAGGGCAACCGCTGCCACTACTGTCCCAAATATGGTAAGAGGTTTGTTGATACCCATTACCCTGTTGTTTACTTTTCTCCAGAACTTTACCAGTTACGTAACGGCAGGATTACTTACAGGCGTGGTTGCTATGACTATTGGTGTACTGTCTGCTGTTTTTAGTAAAGAAACATTTGGAAAAGATCTGAATTACATCGAAGAATAACTCTAATTGGAAATAATTCGTGTAATTCGTGTTCATAATTCGTGTAATCCAAAATGAAATTTCTAATTATCAGATTTTCTTCCATCGGTGATATTGTTTTAACCACCCCTGTTGTCCGTTGCCTGAAAACACAATTGCCTCTTTCTGAAATCCATTACCTCATTAAGCCGAAATTTAAAATGGTGATGGAGCCGAACCCTTATATCGATAAAATTCATGTATTGCAGGACGACTGGAAAAAAATGATTGAGGAATTAAGAGAAGAAAAGTTTGATTACATTATCGATCTTCATCACAACCTGCGAACACTGAGAGTGAAAAAAGATTTAAAGGTTCCATCTTTCTCTTTTAATAAACTCAATGTTCAGAAGTTCATTTTTACAAAGCTGAAGTGGAATGTAATGCCAAAGCATTTACACATTATTGACCGTTATATGGAAACGGTGACGTCATTTGGTGTAGAAAATGATGGAAGGGGTATGGATTATTTTATTCCGAAAGAACATGAAATAACAGAGAAAGACATTCCGCATTCACATCACCTCGGGTATATTGCTATAGTCATCGGCGCTTCTTATTTCACAAAAAAATTGCCGGTTCACAAATTGCAGGAATTGTGCAAGGCCATCGATCACCCGGTTATTTTATTGGGAGCTAAGGAAGAATTCAACGAAGGAGAGTTGATTGCTTCTGTTGATCCTATTAAAGTGTACAATGCCTGCGGAAAATTTTCTTTGCATGAAAGCGCTGACCTGGTTCGAAAATCCAAATTGGTGATTGCGCATGATACAGGCCTGATGCACATTGCAGCGGCTTTAAAAAAACCTGTTATCGCTATTTGGGGAAGCACTACTCCATCGTTTGGAATGGTTCCCTATTATGGAGAAAACTATTTAGCAAATCATGCACAACCTTACGACGATGTGCAAGTGCATAAATTATGGTGCAGGCCCTGCACAAAATTTGGAAGGAAGCGTTGCCCGCAAGGCCATTTTAAATGCATGAAGAAAATTTCCATTGAAGAAATTGTAAGGAAAGTAAATAAGCGGTTGAAGCCCATCCCGACCTTCCCGGTGGGAAGGCCACCCTCGCACAATACCTAACTTATTTGACGATAACTAAAGCTCTCAACAGCCCTTCCTTGTTAAGCGCTTTTTATATGCCATGAATGGCAAAGTTTTCAGAATACCGATGACACGGATTGGAGAGATCAGCACAGATTTTTAAAAGAAACATCTGTGTAAGTCCTTTTCATCTGTGTCGTTCTGAAATAGAAATGTCGAAGGCGTTGTTATAAACTTGTAAGAAATATAATTTCTTAACTTCTGCAATGAATCTCAAACTATCAGGGTCTGTGCTGCAGCGAAGTCCCTCCACCGGAGGTCCCGATAGCTATCGGGATTAGGGGGCCTCATACTTCAAAAACAAAATATCCAACCTTGTTGTTTCAGTTGGAACTGCAGTAGTGGTTCGTACTCTTACAGAAGATCCTCCAATGCTGTCTGATTTGGTTATCGTTTGAACGGAACCGCCTTCCTGTATAAAATAATCACGGAATAAAATGGCATCAGCCCCTTTTTGTTTTGCTTTTTCAATGGCCGCATGCTGAACCTGTTCAAGACTGACAAGCGATCTCATTTCAAAATAACTCTTTCCCATGATCGTATACCGCTTTTTGATAGCAGCAACATCAACATATACATCAACATCTTTTGTTGGAGTATATGAACTGCCAAGATAATTGAGAGCGGGAGCAAAGCAAGAAGTAAGCAAAACAGAAAGCAATAATGAATAGAGTTTGATCATAAGCCATGTTTTTATTGGTTAGGAAATGCTAACCAAATTTGAAAAGGCCAATGAAAAACTGGTGTTAATGCAGCGGTAGAGAAACGTTAATCTTGCTTATGTTCTTCATCGGGAGGAGGAACCAGGGTAGGAGCTTCTTCGTGCGTAAGTTCTTCCATATTGCGTTCGTTGGATATTTTTCCTGTTTCTTCCAGCATGCGCATGTCTTTCGCATCGCGTAAAAACTCAGAAGCGAAAATGAATTCATTCAATCGTTCGTTCTTACTGAAAATAATTTGTTTGTTGTTGCCCTCCCATTCCTTATGCCCCTGGTACATGTAAATAATATGATCACCGATTTCCATTACACTGTTCATATCGTGGGTGTTGACAACAGTAGTAATATTGTATTCTACCGTAATTTCTTTGATGAGCTGATCAATCAATCCTGAGGTTTGGGGATCAAGGCCCGAGTTGGGCTCATCCACAAATAAATATTTCGGGTTAAGTACAATGGCTCTTGCAATACCTACGCGTTTCATCATGCCACCACTTAATTCAGCAGGAAATTTTTTGTTAGCGCCTTTCAGGTTCACTCGTTCCAACACTTCATTCACCCTTTCCAGCTTCTGTTTGTACTTCATTTTGGTGAACATGTCAAGAGGGAAAATAATATTCTCTTCTACCGTCATACTGCTGAACAGTGCCGAGCCCTGGAACAACATTCCAATTTGCTTGCGAACCTCTTTCTTTTGGTCGTTTGTCATTGCAGTGAAGTCTTCGCCATTGTACAGAATTTGTCCGCCGCTTGGCTGAAACAAACCGATGAGGCATTTCATGAAGACGGTTTTGCCGCTGCCGCTGGCGCCTATCACCAGGTTACATTTGCCGGGCTGCATTACTGCGCTTACACCATCAAGGATGATCTTGTCACCAAATCCCTTCCTGATATTTTTTGCCTCGATCATAGATTAAATTTCATACTGCAATGAGAAACGATATTCAAAGAAACTAAAAACTTCTTTCAATAAAAAAGTAAGAATACCAACGCTTTGATACTTGTTACAACAGTAATGCCGAAAGAATATAATCAGCCAGTAAAATGGTGATACAACTGACGACAACTGAACGGGTGCTTGCACGGCCGATTTCCAAAGCGCCACCTTTTACATGATAGCCGTAATAGGATGAAATACTTGAGATGAGAAAGGCAAA
>JAGIAB010000579.1 GCA_017745135.1 Flavisolibacter sp. | reverse complement strand
TAATAAACCGTTGCTAGTTACAACGTTTGGAATACTGCTTTGGTGGAGTGGTGTTTTTTGGAAATACATCCAACGAGTAGTGCAGATAGTAGTGCCACCTGCAGAAGCAAAAGCAAATACAACAGAAAACATTGTAAATAGAAAAACTTATGTTATCAGCAACGATCCTCCGGAAATTCCAATGTCGCAATGGTCAATTCCTGATTTAAAAACCCTCAAAAAAATTTTTTTACCCAACGCAACGATTGATGGCATACACCGACTATTTAACAACCCCGTAGTCAAGAACAACCCTGATCGACGTGTTTTAAACATGACCGAACTTACACCTCTCGCCGTAGAAATGCCTTACAAAGAGGAACGAGGCCTGGAAATTCCTTTGTGGTACCACTTAGGTGTAGGTATGTTTAATAAAGAAGCACAGAAGTATGAACAAAGAATTATCAATAAGCAATACGATGTGGTGCTGTTTGAATACATTCCCTCATTAAATAATTTTTATCCCTTCAGAGTGCGGGATACGCTTCAGAAAGTTTATCAAAAAATCGATTCTTTCCCGGCACCACGAAGAGGAGACACTCAAGGTATCATTGAAGTATATACGAAGCCGTAAGGATGAGTTAGCTTATTAGCCAATAATTCTTTAATAAATCTTATCGGTAATTTACTGGCAAGATTTTGGTTAATTTGCGTCGCCATCAATCCCCTCCCTATTAATATCGTTTGGCCGTTCCCGAATGAGTCCATTATTTTTTAATCATTAACCTTATTAAGTTTTATGAAAAACACCAGGTATCTCTATGTACTTATCGGGATGATTATGCTTTGTTTTTCACAACAGGCCTTTTCCCAGGTTCAGACACCACGGTACATTTCTATTACTCCCAACACGAATGCTTTTTATGAGTACTTACCGCAAGGATTCAGTGCTACTTCAACCCAGAAGTATCCGTTCATTTTATTCCTTCACGGGATGGGTGAATTAGGCGATGGAAGTGCATCAAAACTTCCCCTAGTACTTCGCAATGGCCCTCCCAAACTTATTAATCAGGGAACATTTCCTACTTCTTTTACAGTGAATGGGCAAACCTTTCGCTTTGTTGTTCTTTCCCCTCAATTCATTAACTGGCCAACATCGGCTGATATAGATGCTGTAATCAGTTATGCAATCAGCCGCTATAATGTAGATCCATCAAGAGTTTATATTACCGGATTGAGTATGGGAGGTGGCGCCACATGGGAATATGCAGGTGACGAAAACAATGCAAATTATCCTAAACGTGTTGCAGCTATATCGCCAATAGCAGGTGCTTCTTATCCGAGCACTTACCGTGCACAGATCATCTCATCTAATAATATTGCTGTTTGGGCATTTCATAATGATGGCGACCCCACTGCACCGGTATTTTACACTAACGATTACGTGAAATATATAAATGCCACCAATCCTGCCATTCCTGCTAAAAAAACAATTTTTAGTTCTACTAGTCACGATGCATGGACGAAAGCCTACGACCCAAATTACCGTGAAAACGGAATGAACGTTTATGAATGGATGCTCCAATATTCAAAAGGTTCTGTGTCAACAACTAATACGCCACCTACAGTAAATGCAGGTAATGATCAAACTATTACTCTACCTACAAGTTTTGTTCAATTGAATGGAACTGCAAGCGATCCTGATGGTTCTATTGCTTCTTATAGCTGGTCAAAAGTCAGCGGTCCTTCACAATTTTCATTTAGCAGCACCTCCACAGCTAGCCCTTTGGTAAGTGGTCTTGCACAAGGAACATACACTTTCAGACTTACCGTTACCGACAATCAAGGTGCAACGGCAATTGATGATGTAAATGTAATTGTAAATGCTGCACCTACCGCAGGAACAAGATATGTAAAAGTGAACATCTATGGAGGCTCCAACCCTTATTCAGATGCACAATGGAATAACTGGAACGTTTATTCCTCACTTTCATTCGGCAACTTGAAATACAGTGATGGAAGTTCTTCAAACATTAGTGTTAGTTTAAGTCAACAGAACTCTATCAGTGATAATGGTACTTCTTTAAATGCGACAATGGCCCCAAATGAAGTGGTACGTTATGCCAGTTATTCAACCTCCAACCGAACGCTTACCATCTCAGGTTTGGAT
>JAGIAB010000578.1 GCA_017745135.1 Flavisolibacter sp. | reverse complement strand
AGACAGGGAATAGTTTGTTGGACAAACTTGCTATGTGTAAAAAGATATCCCAAAAAAGAGGCTCCATAACATCGAACCTCAAACTTCGAACTTCAAACCTCGAGCCTCAAACCTCGAATTTTTCTTCTTTTACAAAATATTCGCAAATACTTTTTCGGCTTCTTTTGTAAATCATCAAAGCTTTAATCAAATTTGCATAGCATTTGCATCCTAACCGACAAATCGTTTTCTTCGCAATCAATCAATGCCTGTGTTCAACCAATCACGAAGCTATATTATCCGACTTCTTTTCATAGTGGCCTTCTTCATTATGCTGGCACAGCTTTTCAATTTGCAAATTGTATCGAGTGAATATCGTTTGCTGGCCGAACAAAATGCCGTTCTTAAAAAAACCGTTTATCCTGCCAGGGGAATTGTATACGATAGAAACGGAAAAACCATCGTCAAAAATTCGTTGATGTATGACCTGATGGTTACTCCTTCTGAAGTAAGAGGCGTGGACACTTCCTATATGTGTCAATTGCTGGGGATTGATTCTGCTGAATTCAATAAAAGAATTATTGCCGCCATCATCAAAAACGGAAGAAACCAGCCTTCTGCTTTTGAAGACCTTCTTACACCTGATAAATACGCAAGGCTGGAAGAAAACATGTGGCGTTTTGGAAATGGTTTTTATTTGCAGGAGAGGCCTGTAAGAGATTATCCCTTCCACGCCGGCGCACATTTTATGGGTTATATTGGAGAAGTAGACCCGAAAGCCATTGAGCGTTCCAATGGTTTTTACCGCCCGGGCGACTATAAAGGCTTGAATGGTATGGAGGCTTATTATGAGAATGTGCTGATGGGACAAAGAGGAATGCAGTACCTTATCAAAGACAATCTCAATCGAATTAAAGGACGGTATGCGGAAGGCAAGCTGGATGAACCTGCCATTACAGGCCGGGCATTGTACACTTATGTTGATATTGAACTGCAACAACTGGCTGAGAAATTAATGAATAAAAAGCTGGGAGCTGTTGTAGCCATCGACCCGAAAACAGGCGGCATTCTTACAATGGTGTCTGCACCCAACTTTACTCCCGATGAATTAACAGGAACTAACTTCAAAAAAACATACGCCAGGTTTGCATTGGATGTTGCAAGGCCTTTGCTGAACCGTGCTATCAAAGGACAATATGCTCCCGGTTCAACGTTTAAACCCTTGGGAGGATTGGTTGCTTTGGATGAAGGCCTCATTACGCCATCATTTGGTTATCCCTGCACCGGAAGATATTATGCCTGCGGACATGGAAAGCCTTCCTGCACCCATAAAAACCCGGGACATGCTGACAATCTCAGCTTAGCTATTGCTAACTCCTGTAACTCTTACTTTGCCCATATTTATAGAATGGCGGTGGATAACCGGAAGTTTGGAAATGTAAAAAATGGCTATGAGAAATGGAAGGACTACATGAACCAGTTCGGCCTGGGTGTTCGCCTTGGTGTTGATTTGCCAAGTGAGGACAGAGGAAATATCCCTGATACTGCAGTGTATAATAAGGAGTATCGAAATGTATGGAACTCCTGTACCAATCTTACCCTGGGTATTGGACAAGATAAAATGACGGCGACTCCATTGCAATTGGCAAATGCCATGTGCATCATTGCCAATAAAGGGTATTATTATACTCCTCATTTTGTAAAGAGTATAGAAAAAGAAACGGCAGAGGACACCATACTCAGGCCTTTCAAAATAAAACACGAACCGCTTACGCACATATCTGATACGGCGTACAATGCTGTAATGAAAGGAATGCAGCAGGTAACAGAAAGCGGTACGGCCGTCAGCGCAAGAATTCCAGGTATTAACATGTGTGCTAAAACCGGGACGGCGCAGAACAAACGTTTCATTCGCGGTAAAAGTGTGGAGTTGAAGGAAAACTCCATGTTCGTGGCTTTTGCGCCAAGAGAGAATCCCAAAATTGCAATTTGTGTAGTAGTGGAGAATGCAGGTTACGGATCAACATCCGCAGGACCAATTGCTTCTTTGTTGATTGAAAAATATTTGAATGATACATTGCGACCTGAAAGTGTGAAGAAAGTGAATGAACTTTCAAACAAAGACCTGATGCCTTCGATCCTGGTCGTTGAGCAATACATTGAAGATTCATTAAGAGCTG
>JAGIAB010000577.1 GCA_017745135.1 Flavisolibacter sp. | reverse complement strand
TCAATATATAATTCCAGGTGTCCTTACGAAACAATCTTGCCTGCTGAAGCTGAATATGTGCATCTTTCTTTTCTGTTTCGTAACGAACCCTCCATCCGGCTTCACGTTGCTTCACCGATTCGTTAAACACCGCCTCTGTTGCCTTGTGCTCCAGAAACTGATATTGAATTCCCTTTGCAAATTCTTTTTTGGCAAAGGCAATACGGGCCAATAGGTTGTAGGCATTAATTTTCCCATCATCAAAACTCTGTTGATCTGAAAAAGCGAGAACTAGATTTGCCAATTGCTCTGCCTTGTCATACTCTTCTTTGCTCAAATAATAATTTGCTAAAATCGTGTTTGCATTCATCAACGTTCCGCTGTCAGCCAGCTTTTTGTTTATCTCCAAAACCTTAAGAGCATTGCTGCCGGCTTCATCAAAACGTCCATTGCGCAACAGGATATCGGAGAGGTTGTTGAGCAACATGGCTTCCACCTGCTGAAAACCGATTTTTCTCGCTACTTCTAACCCTTCCCTGTAAATCTTTCTTGCATCGTTGGTACGATTGAGCTCCACATAGCTGAGGCCCAAATTATTTAATGAAGTAGCAAGGTCTTCATCGTTTTGGAACCGGCGTGCAATAGCTACGGCCTTTTCACCAAATTGCACCGCCTTGTCATACTGCGCCATACTCATATAAAGCGATTGCAGGCCATCGTTCAAAACACCTTCAATTTTTCCATAGTCTTTGCCCTCAAGCATTCTGGCTGCCTCAAGTGTGTATTGCAAAGCACTGTCCAGGTCCTGCTTAAAGCGGTGGGCCACTCCAATATTAAAATACGCAGCTCCGATGCTGAATGAATCCTTTTGTTGCAAAGCAATTTCCAGCACCCTTCTGTTAACATACATGCTCGAATCGAATTTGGACTGATAGGAGTAAACATAGGCATAATGCCTGTAAGCTTTCATAATGCCTGAAGGATAATGCAAATCGCGGCTCAGCTGCATAGCTTCATCTATAAACAGCCTGGCCTTTTCCAAATCTGTGACTTCATATTCATCAGCAATGGCCAATAACAGCAATACTCTATTCGTATCTGCCTTCGCAACAGAAAGCTTCTTCAACAAGCTATCCGTAGCCCTTGTAGTCTGCGCTAACGACAGTTTTGCTGCAAAAACACTAAGCAGGAGGCTGAATAGTAGCCGCATAAGAATAGTTTCTTTTGAAGTTAACCAAAATAAGATTTTATAATAACGGTTATGCCTCCCCTTTTTCCATGATTTTTCTGGTTTTAATAAATATCCTGCTTTCCAGGGATGGATTGCGCCATAACACACCTCTACATTTATGTCACAAAATTTTCCAGCATGAAAAAAAGTAGGCTTCTTTTAGCAACCATTTGTATCACCTTCACTAGCGCTAACAGCCAATTGAAGGTGGTGCAGCAACCCATGCAACCCCTTAGTATCAAAACAGAAGAAACTGCAAAAACAAGAGCGTTCGCGGATCGCATATTGCCTCCGGGTACATTCGCCGAAACAACACCATTCACCAACGCCCCGGCAGATCCAACTAAAAACAGTGTCAGGCTTTTTTTCAATACAGCACCCAATGCAGCAACGGATGATCCAAACACCAAATATTATTTTTTGGATGCGCTAAAAGATGGAAAAGATGAGCTCCTGGTTTTTAATATCCAGAACAATAATTCACTTCTAAAAATTGATAAAGACAATACCGGCACAGTAAAACAAACAGCCGGCTTCATTATCAATCCTGATATCAAATACACGGATGAATTACTTAGCGGCAATTTTTCAGAAGAATGGGGAGCCTCTGTTATAGTATTGGACAGAAGGTCGGGCCAGTTTTGGCGCTACAGGCACAATTCAACCAATCCTTTTTCATTTGGCAATGCATACAGCATGTTATCAAACTGGGCTCCAGGTGACCGCTACCTTACAGGAGATTTTAACGGAGATGGAAAAACGGATCTGTTAGGTTGGAATTTAGGCCGCAATGAATTCCAGGTGGCACTTTATTCAAAAGCTGCTATACCTGGAATGCCACCCATATTGCAACCTGCCGGTGTGTGGCTTACGGGCTGGGCACAGGTTGCCGACATGAATATTGTAACCGGTGATTTTAATGGTGATGGAAAAGATGATATTGCCGTTGTTCAC
>JAGIAB010000576.1 GCA_017745135.1 Flavisolibacter sp. | reverse complement strand
TCATGGTTCCAGAATAATTGCAACTGTTGAAATCTTTCTGAAGTTTTGGCAAACTCCAGGTCAATGATCCCCTTCGAACTTTGCGGCGTAATTAATGCACTGCCCTGCCATCGCAGCACGATAATCATTACAACAATAAACAAAAATGAAATCAGCAGGTTTCTTTTCATCCAATGAAAATAAAAAAACCTCTGCATGCACAGAGGTTTTTCTTATGGGGATAGTGGCTGGTTATTTTAATCCAAAAGCTTTTTTCACTTTCGGCACATAATCCAATTTCTCCCATGTAAATAATTCAACTTTTTTAGTAATCGTCTTTCCTCCTGGCTGCGTGAATTGCTTTTCCACTACTTCAGGCTTGCGGCCCATGTGTCCATAAGCTGCAGTTTCGCTGTAAATAGGATTGCGCAATTTTAAACGCTGTTCAATGAAGTAAGGACGCATATCGAAAATGCCTTCAACAATTTTTGCGATTTCGCCATCACTTAGTTCAACTTTGGCAGTACCGTAAGTGTTTACGTTAATGCTGGTGGGTTGTGCAACACCAATCGCATAAGAAACCTGCACCAACACTTCATCACAAACACCTGCAGCTACTAAGTTTTTCGCAATATGGCGTGTAGCATAGGCAGCAGAACGGTCAACTTTTGAAGGATCTTTTCCGCTGAAAGCACCGCCGCCGTGAGCACCTTTACCTCCGTAAGTATCAACAATGATCTTGCGGCCGGTTAAGCCAGTATCACCATGTGGACCACCGATAACAAACTTGCCGGTAGGGTTCACATGATACTTAATATTATCGTTGAAAAGCTTTGCGTATTTTTTGTATTTAGCTTTTACACGAGGAATGAGAATGTTGATCACATCTTCCCTGATCTTCTTTGCCATTTTAGCTTCGGTATCAAAGTCGTCATGCTGTGTGGATACCACAATGGCATCAATCCTTACAGGGCGATTGTTTTCATCGTATTCTAATGTAACCTGGCTTTTTGCATCAGGACGTAAGTATTTGATTTGCTTATTCTCTCTTCTCAATGCCGCTAATTCCTGCAATAATTTGTGTGCAAGGTCCAATGCCAAAGGCATGTAATCTTCTGTTTCGTTGCTGGCATAACCAAACATCATTCCCTGGTCGCCGGCGCCTTGCTCTTCTTTTTTCTGCCTGTCTACACCCTGGTTGATATCTGAAGATTGCTCGTGAATAGCGGAAAGAATACCACAGGAGTTGGCTTCAAACATGTATTCACTTTTGGTATATCCAATGCGGCGGATTACTTCCCTTGCTATGTCCTGAACATCCAGATAGGCTTTTGATTTTACTTCACCTGCAAGAACCACCTGGCCGGTAGTTACTAAAGTTTCGCAGGCAACTTTTGAGTTCGGGTCAAAGGCAAGAAAATGATCAATAAGAGCATCGGATATTTGATCGGCAACTTTATCAGGGTGCCCTTCCGATACGCTTTCAGATGTAAATAAATACGGCATAATAGGGATTAATTAGCAGTGGTAAATTTTTTAATTCGCGTGCAAATATAATACTGGAAAATTACTGGTTAGAATAAACTATTCGCAAACGTAACCGGATAGTTGGATCTGGATAAGCTCCTCCAGCCAGAACTACCCTTCCTTCTGCTACCTTGTTGTTCACAGGAAGAGGTAATGAATAGTAATTTCTAATGGCGTAGCTATACTCGTAGCTTGCCAAAGGCGCCCATAAACGCAATATGTCATTTCGTTCACCACGGGTAACAATGCCCTGCACATATCTTGTAATATTGAAGCGATAGGTATCTCCTTTTAATGTGCCCCCGAAAACGTCGTAACCAATGGAACCATCGCTGCCAATTGTCAGGTCTCTTTCAAAAAGATAGGAACTGTCCGTGTTATTGCGAATCCTGTCAAGAAATAACCGTGAAGGCGTTGTAAAAATATTGTCGCTTGCAGATGGAAGTTTTGTTGCTATGATTTCTGCACGATGAATGACCTTATTGCCGAATGAAGAAAGACCAGGTATTACAATCGACGCATAAGAACCCGAAGGAGAACTTTGAATGTAAATTTTATCGGAAGAAGAGTTATTTAAAGAGGCAGCCCAGTTACCACCAGGTTGAACATTTACATAATTGGATTGACCGTTTACAGTGTGACGATATGTAACAGTAGAC
>JAGIAB010000575.1 GCA_017745135.1 Flavisolibacter sp. | reverse complement strand
ATATTGTACAGGGGACAGTTTCTATAACCTCGGGATATCAGGCCGCGGTTTTAAATGTGGGTAAAGTAGAAAATAAGGGGATTGAAATTTCTTTGACCGGGAATATTATTAAGGCAAAAGATTTCAAGTGGACATCTTCATTTAATTATGCCCACAACAAAAACACGGTAGTACAACTGGCCGAAGGACAGAAATTTATGGATATGTCGCAAAGCCGTACCACAAGAGGTTTTATCCAAAATCGTTTGGGCTTGCCAGCTTATCAAATTATGGTGTATGATTACAAGCGGGATACAAAAGGTGCATTAGTGCTGAATGCAAGTGGTTTCCCACAGGCAGGCGAATTGATCGCTGCAGGAACAAGTATTCCACCAACAGTGGGCGGATGGAATAACCAGTTCCAGTATAAAAACCTGGGTCTGGAATTTTTGTTCGATTATAAATTTGGTGCTTTTGTTTACTCCGGTACCAATGCAAGGGCGTATGCAGCAGGTTTACAAAAAGAAACATTAAATGGACGCGAAACAGGAATAGCTGTTACAGGAGTAGACGATGCAGGCGCCGCTGTGACTAAAACCATTTCGGCACAGGATTACTATACTTCACTTTCCAATATTTCAATCGTTCAAACCTATAGTGCCGATTTTATCAAGCTGCGTTCATTGAGTCTATCGTACACCATTCCTGCAAAAACACTGAAAAATTTTGTGCAGGGAATAACCGTATCGCTGGTCGGACGTAACCTTCTTTATGTAAAAAGAGATAGTCCCAATATTGATCCGGAGGCCAATTACAGCAACGGCTTTTCCTATGGATTGGAATATGCCAGCTTGCCAAGCACAAAATCATTTGGGCTCAATCTAAACGTTCGATTTTAATTAAAGCCAAAACTCTTTATCATGAAGTCGATATATAAAATTGTTTTTGTACTGGCTGTTGTGAGCATCACAAGCTGTACAAAGAACTTTGAAAAAACAAATACGGATCCCAACAGTGTTGCGGTTCAGAATTATGTTCCTGCTTATAGCTTAACAAGAGCTCAGCTTGAATACACCGGCAATTCGGATTTTAGTTATGAAACATGGAGGGTGAATATTATTTATGCCGGCATGATGATGCAGCAACTGGCTAATGCAAGCTGGTATGCGGGTGACAAATACATTCAGAACGATGCATGGGCTTCTGCTTATTTCGAAGTTGCTTATCGCGACCAGGTAAAATATGTTGAAGATCTTTTGAAGATCACGGAAGGGAAACCGCAATATGCCAATCTTTACCAGATAGCAAGAATTATGAAGGTGATGATCTTTCATCGCATTACCGATATCTACGGCGATATTCCTTACACCGAAGCCGGGTTAGGATATTACAACAGAACATTTACTCCGAAGTATGACAAGCAACAGGACATCTACAGCGACATGCTGAAAGAGCTGGATGCAGCAGCGCAGGCATTGGACCCGGCTAAAGACAAACCTGGTGATGCCGATCTGATTTATGGATTGGGCGGAAATAAATTTAATCCGGATAATTCAGCGGCCCAGGAAATCAGCAAGTGGAAAAAATTGGCGTATTCACTAATGCTTCGCCTGGCTATGCGCTTGACAAAGGCAGATGCTGCCACAGCTAAGACATGGGCGGAAAAAGCATATGCAGGAGGATTGATCGCTTCTAATGCAGACAATGCCTACGTTCTTCATGATGCCACAGGAGGCCGTAATACAGTCAATCGCAACAGTAATATTTTATCAGGTGAGTGGAATGCCACCGGCAATGGTGAAGTATTTCTCTCCAAAACCTTTGTCGATTTTCTTAAATCAAATAATGATCCCCGTCTTCCATTTATGGCAAAGGTGAAAAGCTCAGGAAGTACGTTACCGGCCGACCAGGTGGGATTGCCAAATGGCTACGATCAAAACGGCGGAGCCACTGACGTTTCCAAAGCACCGGGTTTTTCAGCAAACATCAATAATTTTTCAACCATCCGTGCAGATGTTTTATTGAAACTGGATGGACCTACATTTTTAGTGACGTATGCTCAAACTGAATTACTGTTAGCAGAAGCTGCGAAAAGAGGCTGGAATGTAGGCGCCAGTGCACAAACACATTACAACAATGGAGTGCGTGCAGCAATGGAGCAGTTAGCGCAATACAATTCTACTGCCTCTATT
>JAGIAB010000574.1 GCA_017745135.1 Flavisolibacter sp. | reverse complement strand
GCATCACTTCATTCTGCAACATTATTCTCATGGTTTCAATATTACCCAGCGATGCTTTTGCTTTATAGTAGGCACTGATCTTTCCGAGATTGTTTTTATATCTGAGTTCTGCATCCTTGATCATGAAGTCCAGGATTTTTTCATTCTGGGACAGCACTTTCAGCATTTTTTCAATAACGATCCACTGGTAATAATTTTTTTTTGCCTGTGCATACAGGTCGTTTAACGTTGCACTCTTTCTCTCCTTTTCTACAGACGACATGCTTTGCATATATTTCTGTTCCGCATTCTGCATTTTTTTATTGGGAAACATTTGCTCGGCAGAAAGCATGTACTGTCCCATCCCTCTTTCCCCATTCATTCCTTTTTTCCACATGGAAGGATTATACGGCATCATGTAAAAACCTGAACTCAGCAAAGGAGCCTCCCAATTCTTTGCACCTTTAGAAGCTTCGTCCAGCGACCGGATTTGTGCATCGTAACTTTTCAA
The DNA here is from genome assembly GCA_017745135.1 of Flavisolibacter sp. GTDB lineage: Bacteria > Bacteroidota > Bacteroidia > Chitinophagales > Chitinophagaceae > Flavisolibacter. The sequence goes on along the minus strand of JAGIAB010000574.1, from coordinate 1,686 downwards.
TTCAGGATGGTTGTTGGCGATGGCAGAAAAAACATCTTCCAATTTCAACCGTTCCTGCGATTGAGCTGCCAGGGCAAGGAATAAAAGCGGTATGATAAAAAGTTTTTGTTTCATTGTTTAATGTTTTGTTTCCAGTACATCGATCTTTCCGTGCTTTCTTAATTCATATTCCTTTTGCATAAGAAAGATCAATGGCGTAACCAAAAGAATATGCGTTGCCGAAGTGATCACTCCTCCTACCATGGGCAATACAATCGGCTTCATTACATCGCTTCCTACACCACTGCTCCAAAGAATCGGTATCAATGCAAACAGCGAAACGGAAACCGTCATGATCTTTGGACGCAATCTTTTTGCAGCTCCGTGGATCACATATTCTCTCAGATCTTCCCTGGTGATAGTTTCTCTCGAATTTCCTTTTAGCGCCACCAATTGCTGCATGGCATCATTGAGATAAATGACCATAACAATACCGGTTTCCACTGCCAATCCAAACAGGGCAATAAAACCGACGGCCACTGCAACCGATAAATTCACGCCCCAGAAATAAACCATTAAGGCGCCACCGATCAATGCAAATGGGATCGACACCAAACTGAAGAAAGCTTCTCTTGCCGAGCCAAAAGCAAAATACATGGACATGAAAATGATGAGCAGCACAACAGGGATGATCATCTTCAGCGTTCGTTCACTCCGCATCAGATTTTCATACTGGCCGCTCCATTCAAAAAAATAACCTCTTGGTAATTTAGTGATCATATGATCCAGTCTTGCCTGCGCTTCCTGTACCGTACTTCCTAAATCCCTTTCACGCACATTGAATAAAACCGTACCACGCAACAAAGCATTTTCAGAATTGATCATTGGCGCACCTTCTGTAATTTTTACATCGGCAACGGCTTCCAATGGAATAGGGCCAAAGTTCATCGTCTGCACCTGCAAACGCTTCAATGCTTCGATGTTATTTCTAAAGTCCTGTCCGAATCTTGCATTGACAGAAAAGCGCTGGCGGCCTTCAACAGTCGTGGTCAGTTTCATTCCGCCCAATGCAGTTTCAATTACGTTATTGATATCATCAATGCTTAAACCATAACGGCCGATCTCTTCTCTTTTAATATTGATGTCGATGTATTTGCCACCGGTGATCGGTTCTACATACAAATCTTTCACACCTTCAATTCCGTTCAATGCATTTTTGATTTGCTGTGCGAAATAATTGATGGAATCCAGGTTTTGTCCATACACCTTCACTCCCACATCTGTACGTATGCCGGTTGAAAGCATGTTAATGCGATTAATGATGGGTTGTGTCCATCCATTAGTAACACCGGGGATTTGCAATTTTGAATTCAGCTCATTGATGATATCATCCTTGGTGAATCCCGAACGCCACTGCGATTGTGGCTTCAACAAAATGATGGTTTCGATCATGCTGATGGGAGAATTATCGGTTGCTGTATTGGCTCTTCCTGCTTTGCCCAAAACATGTTCTACTTCGGGAACGGATTTGATGATCTTATCCTGCACCTGCAAAATCCGTTTTGCTTCGGAGTTGGATACATCGGGCAACGTAACGGGCATGAACAGCAGTGAACCTTCATCAAGTGGCGGCATGAACTCACGTCCTAAACTCATCACCAATGGAATGCTGACAAGCAATGCCGCGATGTTGATTCCCAATGTGGT
>JAGIAB010000573.1 GCA_017745135.1 Flavisolibacter sp. | reverse complement strand
CAATGAAGTCTGCCGCATACTTATGTTTAAGTGTCATGCCTTTGTATTCCTGAATAACTTCTCCCTTTCATAAGGAATATTATGATGCGTAAATTCTAATTCCAGGGCGTCTTTATAAATAATCTCCTCAAACCCACACCCCAATTCTCTATGGACTTCCATACATATGCCAATGATTTTATAAGACTCCTCTTTTAAAATGATGTCTGTCATTAAGTTTAAAATTCGTGTAATTCGTGCATATAATTCGTGTTATGTTCACATCTGATTAACACCGTCTTAAAATTTTGTTATCCACATTTTTAAACTTTCGGTACCCAATTCCCTTCTATTAACCCGAAACCTTAAAAAACACGTTTAACTTATGAAGACAAGTAAATCAATGATGCTTATAACAGCATCGCTCTTAACCGCATCAATTTCATTTGGACAAATTGATTTAGGTGTAGCAAGCACTACAAAAGCAGCAACTAACATTAATGCCAACACGCAAGCTGCTACCAATGCTGCCACTAAAGCAACCGTTGCTACCCGGAACACTGTATCTGCTACTACTTCAAAAGTCGCAGAAGTAAAAACAGCTACTACCAATGCAACGCAGGCAACACTTAACAAGGGCGTTCAAACAACTAGCAATGTAAAAAACACGGTCAAAGAAGATGCGAACGTGAATGCAAGAGTGAACTCACAAGCAGAAGTAAAATCTTCTGAACAGGCAAAGGCACACGCCAATGAAAATTCAGCAGTATTTGGTTCGAAGGCAGACGCACAAACCAATGTGGATGTACATGCAAACGTTGATGGAAAACCTGTTATTGATAAAACAGAATCTGCTGTTGATAAAACGAAAGAAGTAAAATCAAAAGCAAAATCTGAAGTGAAGAGTGATGTAAAGACAACTAAGCAAAAACTAAACGAAACCAAAGTTGAGGGCAATGTTGAAAGCAATACAGAAGTAAAATCTTCTTCACAAATCAGTGCCTCTAAACAATAGTTTTTAATCCCTACCTTTTATTGACCCCATCCTTGCTAACCGGATGGGGTTTTTAAAACCTTACCATTATGAAACGGATTCAAATCACAGGAGCTATTCTTTGCCTGGTACTATTGCAATCTGCTTTTGCGCAAACTGATACCACGGAAAAACAAAAAATTAAATTCAAAATCGGTATCAACTACAACAGCGGTTTGAATTATTATGGTCGGACAGACAGCCTAAAAAGCTCCGGTGTTTTTCCCCTGACTGAATTATGGCTTTCAAAGGATGTTTACATCAATGCAGCGCCGGTATTTGTGAACAATGCCGTTCAATCGATGGAATATGCAGGTACTGTAACAAGCCTTGGATACTTACATGTTACGGATAAATGGATCACTAATCTTTATGTGCTGAAGCCATTTTACAAACAAAGCAGCCAGTTGGTACAATCAGCATTGAAGGCCCAAACCGGTGCAAGCTTTTCAAAATTGAATAAGGTCCTCAATTTTACTTTGGGCGGTGATATTAAATTCAGTGATAAAATAGATTTTGGCGCCACCGCAGGATTGGACCATCTTATCAGAAAAGAATTAAAAAATGGTTCGGTATTCGTGATCGATCCTTCTATTTATGCTTATGCAGGAACACAAAATTTTAGCAATACTTATTACAAGAAACGACCGGGAAATATTCTTTTTCCTGGCAGTACGGAACAGATCAACGAAAGCGTAACAAAATTCAATGTACTTGCTTATGAATTTTCAGTTCCGGTGGTGTATGCGAAAGGAAAATGGATGGGATTATTCACACCTTCTTACATTCTTCCTCAAAACCTGATAACGGTTGCCGGCAGGCCAGATCTTTCTGAAAGAGGAGAGAACATGTTTTATGCAACCCTTGGTTTAAAATATATTTTCTGATGTGGTTTGTAATTTGAGCACATGAAACTTGTTTCCTTAAATGTCGGAAACCGAAAGGATTTAACTGGAGGAGAGAAAACTATCTGCATCAGTATTTTCAAAAACCCTGTGACCGACCAAAGGAAAATTTCCTTTTTAAATATTGAAGGTGATCAGCAGTCAGACCTGAGTGTCCACGGTAGCATCAGTAAAGCAGTTTATGCACATGACCTCTCCAATTTGAACACTAGAAAATTCTACATCGAACAGACTGGCAGGACGGGATGTTCGATGTAGAATTAACAA
>JAGIAB010000572.1 GCA_017745135.1 Flavisolibacter sp. | reverse complement strand
TAACCCGGATACATCAATGGTGATGTAATTAAGCGGATAAACAAAGTCAGCAAAAGAATTACAATTCCATAGTTAGTTGTCCACTTTGCCAAAAGGTCAAACACAGGAATCACGATCCAACGGTTGATGTACTTTACAAAAGCCCACATTCCTGTTCCCAGATTAACCATATCTTCCATGTCATTGCCATACTTCTTCAGGGTTTTGTAGTCTGTTGGGCCATAATAAAGTCCAAACTGGATGGTTGGATTGGTCACCGGCAGTCTCAAATTTGCTGTTGCAGAAACAATCGTTTTATCATCAGCAGCAGCCACCCAACTCATGCTTCCACCCGAAAAATTATTCTTTGCAACCAGTGCTGACGCAAAAAATTGTTGTTTTACAGCCACCCAATTCACTGACGTTTTAAATTCCTCATTATCGGTTCCAATGGAACTATGCTCATAGTCTCCATCTTTCCTGTATCCGATTTGAGATTGCTGTCTTTCGTAAGAAAGATCTTTTTGTTGTCTTACGGCCTTGTTCTGCCAGGTTAGGAACAAAGTATTGTTAGAAAGCAAATGATTAGCTCCGTTAATAGAAAGATCAAAATCAATCATATAATCCGGCTTCACTGTAAACTTGTGTGTTACAGAGCTACCATCTTTACCCAATAATTGATAAGTTATAACTTGATCGTCGCCAACTTTTGTTATCTCACCAGTGCAAAGATGAAAATCCTTCGCCCGGAACTGGAGCAATTAAAAGCAAAATATCCCGATCAGCAGCAATATGCTATGGAGCAAATGAAATTTATGAGAGAAGCGGGGGTAAACCAGTTTGCCGGATGTTTGCCAAGTCTTCTGCAGATTCCTATCTTCTTTGCTTTGTATAGCTTTTTTAATTCGAATGTTGCCTTGCGAGGCCAAAGTTTTTTATGGTCGCATGATCTTTCGCAATACGATTCAATCGTAAACCTTCCATTCAACATTCCTTTGTATGGAGATCATGTAAGTTTGTTCACCATTACTGCAGCTTTTACCAGCTTTTTGATTTCCTTATACAGCATGAACAGTACGCCTGACCAGGGAAACCCGGTTTTGAAATACATGCCTTATTTCTTCCCGCTTATCTTATTGTTCGTTTTTAATAAGCTGCCTTCAGGTTTAACCTGGTATTATACCGTGTCGAACGTAATTACTTTAATACTGCAGTTCGTCATTCAGAATTATATCATTAATCACGATAGGTTACTTGCACAGATTGAAGCAAATCGCAAAAAGCCTAAAAAGCAATCCAAGTGGCAGGAACGTATGGCCCAAATGCAGGAACAGCAAAAGCAAATGCGTGAAGCCCAGAATAAGAACCGTCGTTAAACATTAATATTTTAATCCCGTCTTAAAAGATGGGATTTTTGTTTACGCAACTAATGTTGATATTTGGTGCGTCTATAACACGAAGTATATTTTATGAAAAATAAAATCTGGTCTTTAACTCTTTTTTTGCTGGTCGCTTTTTCCGCAACTGCCCAAAAAAAGTTTACTGAAGGAACGATCTCTTATGATGTGGTGATAACCACCGGTTCCGATAAGCCAAAGAATGCTGATTTTTTGGATGGCACCACTGTAGTAAACTATATTAAAGGAGATAAAAGCCGCACAGAAATGGTAAGCCCGCTGGGAGCACTTACCACTATTTATGATGGGGCTAAAAATTCCATTGTTATTTTAAAGGATATTGGCGAGCAGAAATATATGATCACCTTAACCCCAAACGATTGGAAGGATGCGAATAAAAAATATGAGGGCATGAGCTTTAGCTACCACGATGGTGAAAAAACAATCCTGGACTATAAGTGTAAGAAGGCTGTAGCAAAACTGCAGGACGGTACGACCTATACGGTTTGGTACACACCGGATCTTATTCCTGACAATAAAAATTTCCAGTACGAAACACGAAGCCTGCCAGGGCTGGCAATGGAATATGAAACAGTGAACTCAAAGGGGGAAAAAACTACCTATACGGTTTCTAAAATTAGCTTCAGTCCTGTACCGGCATCAAAATTCGACCTGCCCAAATCTGGTTACAGGGTTATGACCTATGCTGAAAGTAAATCCGGGGGTTAAAACCTGGAAGGAGTTGGGTTGAACTTAATTTTATCTAACAATACCTTTTTCTTAAGAGGCAGAATATAAGTAGCATTACCTTTCTGGTAAGTAACTACTG
>JAGIAB010000571.1 GCA_017745135.1 Flavisolibacter sp. | reverse complement strand
TGCGTTATGTGGCGAATGTGTCTATCCTTACGATTACTATTGAAGAGCCTGCTATTAATTGTTGGTGTCAACTCTTTTGCTCAAACCGTTTATACTCAAACTTCCTTTTTTAATGGCCATGACAATACCGGTTGTAAGCCGCCTTTTAACCGGCGGTACTGGCACGACCTGATTGATTCCAGTCAGCGAAATGCCTTGAAGGCTTTCCAGGGCAGCAGTAATGAGGAAGTGAAATATTATGTTGAACAGGCTTTGACCAAACATATTGATGATCTTCAGTGTTTTATTGAAAAAGATTCGCTGACCAAGGACCAACCCAAGATCGGGTACCTGAAAGGGCTTGACGAGGCAATTAAAAAATTTACAACCCTATACAAAAACAAACAATTTAATGCTTCTCAATTGCCTCTTGTCCTGGATGCTTATCAGGAATGCATGATGAAGGATGCGAAAAGGCAATCTATAGAGGAAATTATTGAACGTAGTTCTTATGAGGTGGCCGATTTGCTTGTAAAAAATAGCGCTTTCAGAAATAATCCCGGGATCAGGGCCTCGCAAAACGCTGCTTTAAAAAAATATTTGAACCTGCATCCTGAGCAGATACTTTCCACCCTTAAAAAATATCCTGAACTTCCTTTTCGTGATAGCATGATCAAAATAGCTGCCCGTCAATTTCCCTTGCGTTTATATGATTATGCGGCTGCACGGGATTCGTTTGGAGATGCTATTTTAAATGTCAAAGATTCACTTGTAATGGCAATTGCTAAAATGGCAAGAGGTAGTAAGAGCGGTCAGTTATATTTTCCTTTTCTTGACAACATCATCGCGGGTAAGATTACTCTTGAAAACATAGACCAGGTTAAAAACGACAATGTAAAATATTATAAACTCCTTGTTCAAACACGATTAGATTATATAGGAAGAATATTAAACGGTGATCAGATTATTAGCATGGCCACTTTGGATACAATGTTGTTTCAAAAAGCCAAGGAGCCTTTTATTAATACCATTAATGAGCTGCATGAAAAGCCCGATGCGGTGAGGTTTGCCATTCTGGAGCAATTAAATGCACAGGAACTTTATTATCTCGCTATCCAGGGTGAAACAGAACTATATACCTCGTCCTTTGTAAAAGGAGTGTTTCCGAAAATGCTGGCGAAGTTTGGTAACCGCGGTGATTCCCTCCTGGCAAGTGTTGGCTTCGACAGGTTTAAGAAATTCCTTAAAATGTGTGCCGGTTATAACACCCTGAGCAATTTCCTGGCAAGCATTCCTGATAAAGACAGGGCACAATTGATCATGACTGCTTTTGTGAATAACCTGGAAAAATCAAAGGGTTTGGAAGACGGTGTGGATGTAGCCGATTCCTATGCCAGTATTAACGAAACCATCAAACCCGTGGCAGATGAAATGCTTTACAATGTTAAACTCAATCTTGACCGTAACATAAAAGAGAACAATAAAAGAGGAATAGTCATGTATAACCTGTTGTACAAATTGTTCCTTTCTGTGGATAGCACTAAAAATGTTGATCTTACAAAAGAATTTGGAATTCCGCCTGTGTACAGCATCAACTATAAAACCTTAGTAGATGATTCGGCTCACAAAGTGGTCATGCAGGTTTTCTTTTATGGAGATGACGATGGTAAGATGAGTTACAATGGTTTTATTTCTGACCTGAACAGGGCAGGGTGGAAGATTGCTGCCGATACAAAATACTGGCTTGCCTACTCCTCACCTAAAGGACAGCCCGTGGTTATTTATGCCAACAAATGGTTTAATGATGAAAAAGAAGAAGGAGTCATTGAAAAAGCACAAGGTGCATTAAGGCAGTACCTCGAGGGGAAGAATATTCAGCCTACTATTGTTGTTCATCGTGGACATAGCTATTGGGTACCTTCAACTATTGAACAAATTCGCCCGGCAGCAAAAGTGGTTTTGCTGGGATCATGTGGCGGCTACAATGTAATTCATAACGTATTGCAACATGCGCCGGATGCACATATCATTGCCTCCAAGCAAACCGGTAAGAAGGATATCAACCAGCCCTTCATGAATATTTTGAATGAAAGGCTAAGGAATGGTAGCAATATCGACTGGATACCACTTTGGAAAGAATTTAAAGCAAAGGCAGGAAATGTTGATGGCTTCGACGACTATGTTCCTCCTTATAAAAACCTTGGTGCACTCTTCATTAAAGCTTATAAC
>JAGIAB010000570.1:228-2209 GCA_017745135.1 Flavisolibacter sp. | reverse complement strand
GGTTACGGCTGATCACTCTTGTTTTATTTGTAGTAATTCTTTCTTTACTTCGAATGCAATAATTACAATTGACGTTTTGCGATTTGAATAGAGAATGCAGTTTATCCGCATCGTCATCATCACCAGTTACAGATAAAACAAAGGGCTGTGCTCCCAGGGATTGAATATTCAAAGCAACATTACCTGCCCCGCCAATTCGATGTTCTTTATTTTTTAATGAAACAATGGGCACAGGTGCCTCCGGTGAAATACGCTCTACCTCTCCCCACATGTACGTATCCAGCATTACGTCACCAACAATTCCAACCTTTATTGAAGGAAATTTCTGAAACAGCTCTTTGAAGTTTTTCATGAACCAGGCTTATTTTTTTTGCCCGCCAAAGCAACGAAATATATTGGAATTCCAATAAGAACAATGATCAATCCCGGCCAGGTATATTGCGGTTTATATTTTATCAGCAACAAACAAAAAGTAATTCCCATTAAAATATAGATCGCAGGTAAAACCGGGTAACCAAAAGCTTTGTAAGGCCTTTCGGCATCAGGTCTTTTCTTGCGAAGAATAAAAATTCCAAGAATGGTCAGCACATAAAATATAACCACCACAAATGAAATCATGTCCAGCAAATCGCCATATCTCCCACTTAAACATAACACCGATGCAATGATCATTTGTGCCCATAAAGCCCACTCCGGCACTGCATTTTTATTCAATTGACTGGCAGGTTTAAAAAACAATCCATCCTGCGCCATGGTATAATATACCCTTGCACCGGCCAATATTAATCCATTGTTGCAGCCAAATGTTGAAATCATAATCATAATAGCAATAATGTAAGTGCCTGCCGAACCAAAGATGGCTCTCGTTGCCTCTACTGCTACACGGTCTTTAGGCGCCGATGCAATATCATGCAAAGGCAATACAGCGGTGTACATTACATTGGCCATTACATACACAATGGTTACGATCAACGTACCCAAAAACAGACTGAAGCCAATATTGCGTTGCGGATTTTTAATTTCACCTGCAATGAATGTCACATTGTTCCAGGCATCACTGCTAAACACACTGCCTACCATGGAAGCTGCAATAGCACCCAGCACTGCACCTATGCCTGCATACGGAATCACTGTCCATCTCGAAACATCACCAGCCTCTCCTACCTGTGCTTTGCCAATCTCCCAGGCAGCGCTCCAGTTGGCATTCCACACATCGTGCTTTAAGGCAAACAATCCACAAACAATCAAACCAAAAAGACTTAACAGCTTAACCGATGTAAATAGGGTTTGAACAAACTTTCCTTCCTTAATGCCACGGGTATTGTTCCAGGTTAAGAATACAATCAACACAATTGAAACAATTTGTGCAGCAGATATTTTGAACAGACCTGCATCCAACAAAATATTATCCTCACTTAGTGCAGGAATAAGGTAGGCGGTAAACTTGCTGAATGCAACGCCAACAGCGGCGATGGTGCCCGTTTGTATTACCGAAAACAAACTCCATCCATACAGAAACGAAACAAATGAATTGTAAGCCTCTTTAAGATAAACATACTGCCCTCCTGCTTTTGGGAACATACCACTCAATTCACCGTAACTGACTGCAGCGACCAACGTCATAAACCCGGTGATGAGCCATACCGCAATCAACCAGCCGGCGCTTCCCACATTTCGGGTAATGTCGGCACTAACAATAAAAATTCCGGATCCTATCATCGATCCGGCTACAACCATTGTGGCATCTAACAATCCAAGCGAACGTTTAAACGATTTATCTTCCTGTATGGCTTCTTCCGGTGTAAGCAAAAGGTGATCTTGCATGAACGATCGTTTTTTTGAAGATAAACATTTCATTCAAAAAAACGAATTGAGGTAGGTGCAGATATAAAAAAACCCTTCGCTAAAGCGAAGGGTTCAAAGTATATTAAAACAAATCATTTTTTCCTGGCGAAGATTTGATTCAAACCAGCAACAACAC
>JAGIAB010000570.1:0-218 GCA_017745135.1 Flavisolibacter sp. | reverse complement strand
GGCAATGATGTAAGAAAACTTTTTATCCTGGTTGTATTCTTTCAAAAAATTGCGGATCTTATCATTAAAATCAACCTTTTTTCTCAACACATAATCATTCAGGTCCTGGTCTAATTTATCAGCCTGGCTTCTTAAATTCTGCTCAAGGTTACGCATATCCGCAGTTGCTCTTTCTGATTCTATCTGCGACATTTCCTTTTTATTGTAACCATCCAGTC
>JAGIAB010000056.1 GCA_017745135.1 Flavisolibacter sp. | reverse complement strand
TCTCGCGGATATTTTTTATGGACGTGCTGCTATTGAAGGCACCATCTACGGACAAATCAGGGAATTTGTAGGCAACGATGCTGCCGCACAAATTCAAAACATGATCCGCAATGCTTCACTTAGTGGTAAAAGCCACGGAGCTGTTGTCCTTGGTATGATCACCTTGTTGCTGGGTGCTACATCCGTCTTTGCAGAAATACAGGACTCCATCAACATCATCTGGGGATTGAAACCCAAACCCAAAAGAGGCTGGGTGAAAATGTTATTGAACAGGCTCTGGTCTTTTTCCGTTATCGGGAGCTTTATTCTTTTGGTTTCGCTGTTGGTAAACACCATCATCGAAGCATTGATGAACCAATTGCAACGTTTGTTTCCGCAAGTCACTATAGTGTTGGTGTATATTGTTAACCAGTTGGTGATATTAGGAATCACCACTTTGCTTTTTGCTGTGATTTTTAAAGTACTGCCCGATGCCCGCATTAAATGGCGCGATGTAATGGCCGGAGCTTTTGCTACTTCGCTCCTGTTTATGTTGGGCAAGTTTGTCATCACCTTTTATATAAATCACTCCAGTGTTGGTACTGCCTACGGTGCCGCCGGATCGCTGGTAGTGATCCTGCTATGGGTGTATTATTCTTCGGCTATTTTATTTTTTGGTGCAGAATTTACCAAAGCCTATGCAGCCAAACACGGTTCCCGCATTTATCCCAATCAGTATGCTGTTTGGGTGAAAGTTGTTGAAGTGGAAGAAAGTGACACCTCGCTGCAACAACTTCAGGAGAAAAAAGAACAGGAGAATAAGGATGTGGATGAAAACACAAAAGTGAAATAGACTGCGGGCCCAGCAAAAAAGTTCACCGAGTTACTTCTAAGAAAAGAATACACACTCTTCACAATCTATAACTGTTCTGCAAAAATCATTACTACAGTTTTAACCATGCACGGTTGTTGTTGAAAGTTCTGATCACAACAATCACAAATAATAAAACAGTTCAAGAATTTTTAGCCCTCAGCAAAACCTTTTTTATTCTTTCTTGTTGAAATGAAAAAACACCATGAAGAAAACTATCAGAAATCTTTTAGGTTTATTAGCAGTGTCTGCGGTATTTGTTGCATGCAATAAGGATAAAGAAGAGAATAGCATGTCAACATCACAGGTAATGGTAGTGCATGCCTCACCCAATGCGCCCAATGTGGATGTGCGAATCAACAACAGTCTTGCATTAGCCAATGTTGCTTATCCTAGTAATAGCAACTACACACAGTTGAATAGTGGCTCCACTACTATTAAGGTTTCGCCAGCAGGCACCACTACCAATGTTATTGATACTACCGTAAACCTGGAAGCGAACAAGAACTACTCAGTATTTGCAGTGGACTCAGTGTCCAAAATAAAAGCAGCAGTTGTAATGGATGATTTAACTGCACCAGCATCTGGCAAAGCTCATGTACGTTTCTTTCATTTTAGTCCGAATGCTCCTGCAGTTGACATCGCTGTTACGGGTGGAAGTGTCTTATTCGGGAACCGGACGTTTAACGACCAAGCAGCAAATCCATCACTGGCAAGCTTTACTGCCGTTAATGCCGGTTCCTACAATCTTGAAGTAAGAGCAGCAGGAACCAATACTGTTGTTCTTTCCCTACCAAACATTAACCTTACAGCCGGTAAAATTTATACTGTTTTTGCTAAAGGGTTTTTAGGTGGAACCGGTGCCCAGGCATTAGGCGCACAAATTATTACTAACAACTAAATAGCAATTAACACATCATCAAACAAACTGTTTTGTCCTGGAATTGGTTTGCATAAAATGTAAACTGGTTCCAGGACTTGAGTTTACAAATCCGAAACGTGTTCACGTTTCTCCTTACGCTCCAACGGTACCTGTCTTCACGTTTCCGGCCCGCCTGTAATTAGCAATAATAACTCCGCCTGGCGTAGCTGTACTTTCTATTAATGTAAAAGCTGCCGGAATTGCACCATCCTTAAATAACTTCTTTCCCCCGCCAAGAGTTAAGGGGTGAATCATGAGCCAGAGTTCATCCACAAGATCATTCTTAAGAAGCAGTTGAATAAGTTTACTACTGCCCCAAACCTGGATGTCAGAACCACTTGATTGTTTCAGGCTTTCTATTTCTGATACGCTATTAAGGAAAACAGATGCATTCCAGTCTGATTGCTTCCTGGTGGTGGAGAAAACGTATTTAGTAACCTCATTGATATCCGGCCAATGGTCTGCATGCTGCGGCCAGTAGTTCTCCCAAATCTCAAATGTGGTTCTGCCCAAAAGAAGATCAGAAGGTTTCATGAGGCGTTGCATCAGCTTACCGGAAACTTCATCATTGTAAGGAGCCACCCAACCGCCGTATTTAAAACCTCCCGATGTATCTTCTCCAGGCCCGCCCGGCGCCTGCATTACTCCGTCTAATGAAATCATGGATAAAACGATTATTTTTCTCATGGCGATTGACCTCCTTTATGATTTATTGTTTAGGTACTTTTAAAATGGAGTAGTGTCTCTGTTTATATATTTCAACCTCACCCCAACTTATTCTCCTCCCGATAGCTATCGGGATTCGGAGACTCTGCTGCCCCTCTCCACATGGAGAGGGGTTGGACGACTCCCATATCATTAGAGTTTTTTTGGGGTGAGGTTGAAGGAAATGGAGACACTCAAAATTGGCTTTGTTACAATACAAATCTCGTTAATAAACATTGTACGGGCCTAGTTTGAATGCGGCAATAGCAATGGCGGAATGCGACATACATTGCCTGACTTAAGCATAAGGCGGAGTTGTTGAAGACTATGCATAACCGTGTACAAACGATTATAAATATTTGTATCCGACTATAACCGTTTATTATCTTAGGATAGCGGAATGTATGAGTTGTGCGGAACTTTTGCAAAATGCTTTTCTATGAACCTTCTTCTTAAAAATATTGAATGGATTTTCTCTGGTATTGGAGTTTTAGCGCTGACTATAAAACTATAGAGGTGCGACACGTTGTTGATGAGGCAGAAGAAAAACTCAAGGTAAATCACAAAATCATATTGCAGGAATTAAAGGAAATGCAGCAAGAGGAAATAATTAAGCTTCTATATGAAAATGACATCAGCCATGACAGTCCTTATACGAGAATTGAGTTAACAAGCAAATTCTTTAAAACGATTAAACCAAAGTTGTAGTTTAAAATCTGCGCACAACAAGCGACTTTATCCGGTTTGTATTGTTGGTGGGGCTTTGCACAAATCAACACCTCTACATTCAACAACAGCGTAAACATTTATTATCTTAGGGATATCACAAATACAACTGTTAGCGACAACTTTACGACACATCGCACATTAACATAGCTCCCTTTTCTGACAAACAAAACTTAAAGCTTTGTAATGAAAACAATTAACACATCTGATAAAAGGCAATACTTGACTAAATCACCAGGGACAATTATTGCATTGTTTATCTTGACACTTTTGCTTGACACGAAGGTTATGGCACAGGAAAAAAAACAAATGGTGAGGCTGGCAAAGATTAAAGTTGACCCCTTGCAACTGGAAAAATATAATGCCGCATTGAAAGAGCAAATGACAACAGCTGTTCGCATTGAGCCAGGTGTTTTAACCTATTATGCTGTTGCTGACAAGAGTGACCCTTCAAACATCACCATTCTTGAGATTTATTCGGATACTGCCGCATATAATTCGCATGTAATGACACCTCATTTTAAAAAATACAAGGAGACTGTAAAAGATATAGTGAAGTCCCTGGAACTTGTTGACGTTACATTAATCGGTGTAGCGAAGAAGCCAAACATGTAATTGAACTTATTCAAAGAAATTAAAGGCCACTAACTATGTGTTTATAAAACTGTGGCTGGCGATTTAGTATTTAACTTTAAATCGCTATTTTGCTTTTGTAGTTAATTGAAGTTGACGTTTTTCAATTGCTACAACTTCATAAACACTTTAATGCTGGCAACAACTAACACCACAACCAAAACTTCATGCACACAGAAAAATACCGAACAGGATTGAAAAGACTTTGGGCAGCAATTGTCGACTGGATTGTTTTTATGCCTTTATTGTTAGTAGCCAAATGGCTTTACCAAACCACTAACAATATTTCAATCCTTTTTGCATGGGAAACATTTTTTGTTTTCGCACCGCTTGTTTATTCCGTTATACTACATTACAAATACGGCCAGACAATCGGCAAGTGGGTGGCAACCGTTAAAGTGCTTGATGTAAGTGAGACAAAGACCTTGACACTTCGCCAGGCTTTTTACCGCGACAGCTTTTACTTGTTAGTTGCGGTAATAGGATTGGTGTATTACATTTTTCTGTTAACACGAACAGACGACCCGATAAGTGTACTGAATGACTATTCCGGTTTTTCAAACAACCCAATATTTTGGTGGACACTGATTGAACTCATTACTATGTTGACCAATGCAAGGCGACGGGCTGTGCATGACTTCATCGCAAAATCAGTTGTTGTAAGAACGGAATCCACCAACTAACAGGCGTATTTGCGCTATTGCCTTTCCCAACAACCTGTCCCTCCAAACCCACCGCATGATCCTCCCGGCCGAACAACAAAGACATCAGCTCCCCCATTGCTTTTCATCAATATAATCGTTGCTTTGCTTTTGGCTGCAATTGTCATTTACGTCAACAGATAACTCTATGACAAAAAGAAAAGCCACACCATCTAAAATCAAAAGGTTCTTTAAAATTCTGGGACCAGGATTGATCACGGGTGCAAGCGACGACGATCCTTCGGGCATCGCCACCTATTCGCAGGCAGGCGCACAATTTGGATTGGGCACTTTATGGACAGCCTTAATTACGTTCCCCCTTATGGCGGCCATACAGGAAATGTGTGCACGCATAGGCATAGTCACTTCGCAAGGTCTAACCACCAACATCAAAAATCATTATCCAAAACCGGTATTGTACCTGATGATCGTTTTTACACTGCCCGCCGTTATCTTAAATATCGGCGCCGACATTGCAGGCATGGGCGCAGTGGCCAATCTTATTTTCCCATCAATACCTTCTTATTTTTTTACTGTAGGGTTTACGGGCATTCTCATACTGCTCATCATCTATCTGCCCTATCAAAAAATGGCAGCTTTTCTAAAATACCTCTGTGTCTTTCTCCTGCTCTACCTGATTGTTCCTTTTCTTTCCAAACAAAACTGGGGCGACATAGTAAAGCACACGTTCATCCCTACCATCCATTTCGACAAAGACTTCATTAGCATTCTGGTTGCCATTTTAGGAACCACAATTTCACCCTATCTTTTCTTTTGGCAGGCCACCATGGAAGCCGAAGACGTGCAGCATAAAAAACGAAAACTAATTGTCAACAAACGTGTCATTCAAAAAATGGATTGGGATGTGGACCTGGGAATGTTCTTCTCCAATCTTGTCATGTTTTTTATCATCCTCACAGCAGGAACAGTTTTATTCAACGGCGGCATACATAACATTGACACGGTGGAGCAGGCAGCAAAAGCATTAGAACCGCTTGCCGGAAAACTTTCCTATCTGCTCTTTGCCATTGGCGTCATCGGCACGGGCTTTCTTGCCATACCTGTTTTATGTGGTTGCCTTTCGTATATTTTATCCGAAACATTTGGATGGAACGGCGGGCTTGATAAAAAATATTTCCAGGCAAAACCTTTTTATTGGGTGGTAATCGTTTCACTACTTATCGGGCTTGCCATTAACTATATAGGCATAAGTCCTGTACAGGCGTTAATTTATACAGCAATCCTGTATGGCATTACATCACCCGTACTCATTGCAGTCATACTACACATTGGCAACAACAAAAAAGTTATGAAGGAGTTTACAAACGGAAACTGGAGCAATATACTGGGCATAATTGCTTTACTACTTATGACCGCTTCGGCCTGTGTGCTTCTGTATTTTCAATTTATGACTTAGCCCGGATTACATTAAACAACAGAGGGCTTATCGTTTATTTATTTGAGGTTGATAATTAGGTGGTGAGCAATATTACTACTATCAACGCCTATTGTGTCACTCACTGCATCGTTCGGTAATTCTAATCAGCATTTAGCAAGTGCTCTTATTGAAATTAACAGCCTTTATTTCAGAAGAGTAATTGAACCACAATAGGCACATAGAACACAATAGAAGAGAGCACATAGACTATGTGATTGTCTATGTGCCTATCTTTCTATGTGGTGAAGCAAATTCCTCCATTAAAACCCACCCCAGGTCGTTTATGATTTAAGATTTTTTTATTTCGCCCCTCCAAGGAGGGGATGGTGTACAACTGCATTTAGGTTCTTTACTTCTTGCAATAAAGAGTTCGTGCAATTAATAAAGCATCTTCGAAAAGCAAGGGCTGTGTGCAGCTTCCCTCTCCATTTGGAGAGGGACAGGAGGGTGAGGTTGAAACCACGAATAGATAAATGATTGATAATAGTATTCTTTCAATACTAAACATTCGAACACAAAAGATCAATAGTTTTAAACCAGGCGATGACTATGCGTAGCACACTCCTCGGGTGTTTTGCACCCGTCATATTACAAAAGCAATCTGGACAAAGAATTGAACATTGAAAATTGTTCGTTGAACATTGATCATTTCTTCTTTATTAATGTCGATCATTTCTCCCTTAAAAATGTCCCATGCTCAATCACCAAAAACAACAAAGCCCCTCGCCAGGGCTTAGTTGAATCCTCAAAATAAAATTGCAAACAAGGATCAGGCTACCATCTTCGAAACTACTTCGCTGACGGTTACCTGGCCGTTAGTACCAATTGACACAATACGGCTGTGCAAAATAGTACCTGGCACCTGTCCCTCAATTTTGCAGGTAGCCCTTGACGTAAGAATCTCCGGCCACACCGCAATGGAAAGATCGGTGGTGTACTGGTGCTTGTAGGCAACCGAACCGGTAACTGCAGGCGTCGAGGAGATCATCTGGCCGCTCAGGCCATTCTCCAGCTTAGGATCGGCAACACCCAAAACCCGGGGTTGAGGCTCCTTGCTCAAATCGTAGCCGCATCCCGATAGAATTACCAGCCTCCCCTGGGCCACGTCATTGACGTAGTCACATTGCTCCCGCAAAAGGCCAAGCAAAACTGCTTTGTCGGCATTCTTCTGCGCTTTGTCCTGACTGCTACCCTTGTCGGCCTTGGCAATGCTGGCCGTGGTGGTGTTAACTGATGTTTGCAAATCAGCCAACGGCACTTTAGGGTTAGGAAAATCAGGATTGCCTGTAAGGCCGGTAAGGACCGAGTTGCCGAGGGCGAGTGCAGCCTGATCCGCCATTTGCTTAGGAGGCATCTTTGCTTTTTTCATAAGCATTGATTTGGTTTTAAAAATACCATTCCTCACATCAACAAAAATCACAATCCAAAGATATACGCCGTATATAATAGGGAATCCGCCCTATTTATAGCCTCGTATTAATACCGTTGATAACGTATATGCCACAACGTTAATTTACGATGGTTTTAACCACTAACGGCAAGCTGCAAGCGGTTTTAAAGCTAAAAAAAGGAAAAGAGCCTGTAAAAGTACGTGACTGTGAACGCAGGGGAAGGACTTCATATATGCAAGTGGGTGTCTTCATGTATGCGAATGAAGCCCTTCATATATGTGAATGTGTGGCTTCATCCATGCAAATGAAGGCCTTCATATATGTGAATGGATGGCTCCATATATGTGAATGAAGGCGTCCATATATGTGAATGAAGCCCTTCATGCATATGAATGGATGCCTTCATATAGGCAAGTGGATGGCTTCATGTATGTGAATGAGGCCACTCATATATGTGAATGAAGGCTTTCATGTGTGCGAGTGGATGCCTCCATATATGTGAAGGAAGGCACTCGCTTGGATGGATTGATGGGCCGGGGAGTGATGTTGAGATAGGGATTTTACGTGTATAACAAGTTTCACTTTGCAGAGGACTTAGGTATAATTGCTATTTATTGTAAAATATTGGGGCCGGGATTTACTGAGAGAAAAGTGCATTAATTGAATGATGCAATAAAAATTAATCAGTAAGAAGCCGACAATACAAAAAGTATAACACTAAAGAATTGGGAATCAATATGTGTTTTTCTTGACAAGTAGCGGCTTATAGCATAGATTTACGTGTTGCCTGCAAGCTCTTCGACTGTTTTCCAAACTCAAAAATTGACAACAATAAAGTGATTCGATTAAAAATTATTTTGTTTCTTTTCGGACTTATGGCTTTATATAATTCTTGTTGTCCATTTATAAAAGAAGAAAGTCTGGGAAATAACTTTTATCTGTCTGAATATGACAACGTTGACAGAAGAATTCTCTATTCTGAAGAATCATGTTCAAATTCGGGTATTGAAATAGTTCCAATGACAGTTACTGAATATGCAGACAACTCAAAATGGATTATTGCTAAATCCTCAGCATCAAGGCAAACCGCAGAAAGCAAATACTGGATTGTTGACAAGGATTTCAAAGTTAAAATTATTCGAGATAACGACAGCACAATCAATATAATCAAGTCGCATGTTTTCGGACCTTTCGACTCGGCAAACTTTGTTCAGCTATTACTGGACAAAGACATCAAATTGACTTTGAAAAAAATTGAACAAGATTGACAAAACACCTGCAGCCAACATGTATTGCCAATAGTGGGGTTTGACATTGGAGCAATCAGCAGCAGTAATTCTGCTGTACGGCGGTTCGGGGCTGAACGAATAAAGCCCAGCTTTAGTGCTTAGTATTTAACTTTATCAAAAAGCCAAGCAGCAGTTCCGGCGGACGGAAGTAAAATTCCCCACCATCGGCAATACCTGCTCGTTAGCAGCCATAGTGACAACCTTACAATTTTAGATGCGACTGTTTCCTATACATATTTTCATTAAGGACTGTTCTTACTTACTAATCTACCTTGGTATTATGCGGTTTAACTTGACAGGTGAGACTTATTTGCCAGAGATGGTTCGCTATTTTCCCGCAGCACCAAAAATGACATTAGCTGAAGTGATTTCCGCATCTCTCTTTTACAACATTATTCCCTTAGTGGTGAGTTTTTTAACCTATTTCCTTATCTACTTAGGTATTCAAAAACTATTTGGCAGGACAACAACAACTTCCTTAATAGTGACAGGACTATATTGACACTTACAACACCTATAGTCTATATCTTGACTGGCGGATATAAGCCGTTTGAATATAAAGCAAGTAGTTGGGCTTGGATACTTTCTCTTGCGATTTCAATTGGAACTTACTATTGGTTCAATAAAAAAGACAGAACGCAAACTTCCCTGTCCGCCCGATGTCTCCTCTCCTAACCTTGTATGAATGCAGAAACGCCGGCAATGAATAGCGATAAAAGCTACGGCGTATATTTATGTGTTACCTGCTACTTCAAAAGAGACCATGAAAAAACTAGTTGCATTTTTTATTCTGATACTTTTGTATGGTTGCTTCTCATACGACAGGAAGTGGGAAGTCTTTAAAACTGATAAAGATTTCGTCGAGTTTTGGCGTCTTCCATCGCCTGACAGTTCGATGGTTTTATTGAACTATGGCATAGATCAAGGTGCATTTGGCTATGGACATGCCGGAACGGCAATCCTACGACTTAATGACACTTTAAATAATCTTCGACTGTTCACACTATCTAATTCTTATGACCGCTTAACATGGCTCGATAACAAGACCATTTCTGCCAAATTTGACACTATACCCTATGTTAGAAGCGGAGAGCATCCAAACTTTAAAGACACTGCAGTGAATGGTGTTAAGGTTAAAGTATCTTCTTACGACTACATTGAACCCAATTCAGAACGAGAAATTGAACATCGTGATACCTCTCCTGATGGGAAATACGAGTTAGTGGCATATAGATACATAAACGACGTACATAATCTCAATTTCATCCACGTTTCTGTTATTCCAACAGGTGGAAGAATTCCAAAATATGGTAACTATTTGATAGCAGATGTTCACTCTGATTATGTCTTGAATGGTAAATGGGATAATGACAACACACTTATTTTTTATTCGAATAATCTGTATTCAGATATGGTGCAATATTATCTTGTTCATAATCGCCCAGACATAAAGTACAAAGTGGTGAATGACGACAAAAATTATAGTAGCAAGTACCTTTGGATAAAACAAAGCAGCAAGTAATATGGTATTTCTGCAATAGCGGCTGACGAACAAGTGTTGAGCAATTAAACTTCCTTCCTTGCTTCCAGCTTCTCTCATCGCACAAAGCCCACGTAATGAAAACACCGGGCGGACAACTAAATTACCAGTTAAGCAATTATTGCGGTATCAGTTTCTTTTCCAGTTCTTCCAGGGAAACCCCTTTGGTTTCCGGCATTTTAGTGATCACCCAAAGCAATTGCAGCAACATCATAAAAGCAAAGAAGGCAAATATGGGCCAGGGATTGTCTTTAAAAATGCCCTGGTCTTTATCCAGGAATGTTGGGGTGATTAAGGTGATGATGGCCGCAAATACCCAGTGCGTACTGGCTCCAAACGACTGGCCGAGTGCCCTTACGTTGTTGGGAAAGATCTCCGAAATAAACACCCATATCACGGCGCCCTGTCCAATGGCATGCGCTGCAATAAAAGTCAATAAAAATACCATCAGCAAAGAAGCGCTGGCATGCGAATAAAAACTCCAGGCTACCATGGAAAGGCTGAAAATATAGCCGAGCGATCCAATGAACAACAGGGTTTTTCTCCCGATACGGTCAATCAGGTACAGGCCCACAAAAGTGAAGATCAAATTGGTGCCGCCAATGGCTATGGAATTAAAAAGAGATTCCTTAGCAGCAAGCCCCGCTCTTTCTAAAATTTCAGGAGCGTAGTAAAGTATAAAATTGATTCCCGACCACTGGTTGAAAAATGCGACAAAGAAAGCAAGCCACAACACATTTTTGTATTTACGACTGAAGATGGTTGACGCTCCGCTGGAGGTTTCATGCCGGTAGCTTTGAAGGATAGCAGCCACTTCTTCATCTACGTTTTCAATTCCCAGCTTCGATAAAATGCTTTTCGATGCAGCAATATCATTCTTATTGGTGATCAGCCAGCGTGGACTTTCCGGCACTCCAATAACCAATGCAGAATAGATGACAGAAGGTATGGCCAAAATGCCCAGCATCCAACGCCAGTCATTGGCGCCACCCACGCCTTTTAAAAAATAGTTGGACAAAAAAGCAATCAGTATTCCAAATACAATATTGAATTGATACAAGGCTACCAGGCGACCCCGGTTGGAAGGTGTTGAAATTTCAGAGATGTAGGTTGGTGCCGCTACTGAAGACACACCAATACCCAGGCCACCAATAAAACGAAAGAAGGAAAAAATATAAGGGCCCGGCGCCAGGGCCGTACCAAGAGCTGAAAGAGAAAAAAGAATGCCCACCCAGACCAATACTTTTTTTCTTCCCCATTTTTGTGTGGGAACCCCTCCGAAAACAGCTCCCACCACTGTTCCCCACAAGGCCATTGACATGATAAAGAAACCATGAAACCACGGAGAGGTATGCCATAACGCCTTGATAGGTAAATTGGCCCCGGAGATCACAACGGTATCAAATCCAAAAATAAAACCGGCCAATGCCGCTGTTATAGATATGCGTATCAGGTAAGCTGATGTTTTGGGTGAGCCTGTGGTTTTTGTCAAACCCTGTGCAGTTCGATTTGTTTCTATATGCATAAGAGCTATTTAGGAGTGACAGGCAATCGTTGAATTGTCTTATTAAGTTAAGAAACTTAAGGTGAATTGGAAGGATTCTTATTTCCTGGTATAAGGTGCATAACAGGCAGAAATTTTGTTTAACTTTTATATGGATTCGGGGGAGTCATTTCATTTACGATCGGTGTCGCGCAGAAACGCGGAGTTCGCAGTCCCGATAGCTATCGGGATCCTCAGTGTTCCCTGCGCCTCTGCGAGATAACCATTATCCTAATTCCTTTCAACCAAAACATTTACAATGAAAAGATTGCTTTGCTACTTCTGTTGTATCCTTTTTTCATTCTGCTCTATAGCCCAGTCAAAGGCCTGGATGCTTACTTCGTTCAAAAAGCAGGATGCTGTAAATC
>JAGIAB010000569.1 GCA_017745135.1 Flavisolibacter sp. | reverse complement strand
GCTATTATCGCTCCGCTGACAGTCATATTGAACAAATTAAAGACACAGTCATCAAAGAGAAAATGAAACTGCTCATACACACCAACTTGACAAAGTATGGTTCGTTAGTTTCAAAACATAATGACATTTTAAATTCAATTGATAGAAAAACTATCACATTAAATGACCTGCATCTAATACTGAAAATTACCAGCACACTACCTCTAATTGAAAAATACCAAATGGATAATTTGCCAACAACAAGACCTTTAGATGGATATTCAAAGCAATTAAGTAAAACAGCACAATACGCCGACAGTCTTACAAAGAAGTAAATCAAAATCTCTTTATGGGACAAAAAACAACCAGCAAACGGGGGTGTGCAAGTGAGGCATGACGTTGTTACTTCAGCTATATATAGGCATCAACTTTGACCGTGTGCCCGGAGTCTTCTCTCATGGAAGTGAACACCACGGATGCACTGTAAATAATAGATCTGCTTTAACGAATACCCGCCTTCGTTAGATCAACCCATTAGAACATCAATACCTCGTTCCCGTAAACAACCTTCGCAGCAGTGCCATCACCAATGTAAACAGCGCCGAACCGATCACGGCCCATATTACAGGAAAAGGTTTGCCCTGTATATTAATGGTAAAGAGCTCCGGCAGCCCCATCCTTCCTGCAATCCACAGTCCAAGATAAGCGCCGATAAAACCAACAATAATTGAAACCAAACATCCTCCAAGATCATAACCTGCCAGTGATTGTCCTATTGCGCCGCAAATAGCAGCGATCAACAGGAGTACTAAAAATCCAAACAGTGTCATAACTAAAATTTAGTTAGCTCCTGCATTTAATGTGCCAGCCTTGTTGAGTTTATACCCACCCGGAAGGAAGCTTACCTTCACCACATGAAAAGCGAAAAAGAAAAAATGCTGGCCGGGGAACTTTATGATCCTTTGGATAAACAACTTTCTGAGGAAAGACTCCAGGCCAGATTGCTTATCAAAGCCCTTAACGATTCAGCGGAAGATCAGACTGGGGAAAGAAGCCGTATTGTAAAAGCACTCCTTCCTCATTCAAGTCCGGATGTGTGGATACAACCACCCTTTTATTGCGACTATGGATCTAACATAGAAATAGGCAGTAAAGTGTTTTTCAATTTCAATTGCGTGGTGTTGGATGTAGCGCAGGTAACCATCGGCAGCAGAACCATGTTTGGTCCTAACGTTCAAATATATACGGCCACTCACCCAATGGATCATAAAGTGAGAGCATCGGGATTGGAAAATGCAAAACCCATTTCTATTGGCGATGATGTTTGGGTTGGTGGCAGTGCCGTTATTTGTCCCGGTGTAACCATCGGCGACAGAACTGTGATTGGCGCAGGCAGCGTGGTAACAAAAGATATACCGGCAGATGTTTTTGCAGCAGGTAATCCATGCAGGGTGATACGTGTGTTGAAGGAGGAGTGATTAAAAATATGTAGCTACTCTTATTTCAACCTCCCCCAATAAAAATCTAATGATATAGGAGTCTTCCAAAATGATTATTTCTTAATCATCGCCTGGATTTCTTTCTCCAGTTTTTGCTTGCTTAACTGTTCTTCAAAAAACTTGCGGTAGCCGGTTTTGTTATTAACAAACAAACTTGCAGGAATGGCGCCGCTCCAGCTTTCATCTACTGCCGGACAAAAAAGATCGGCATTGGTTTCATCCAGGAATTTTATGGGAGAAGTGAATTTGTATTTTGAAGCAAAAGAAGCAATCTGTTTTGGATAAGCCTCGGATAAATCAAGGCTGATCAAAACCAGTTGAACACCTTCTCTTTCATATTTCTTAGTGAGTTGCTGAAAGTAAGGAATTTCTGCAACACAGGGCTTGCAAAACGTTGCCCAGAAATTAAAAATGGTGGGCTTTTCGGCTTTACTGATGGCTGTTTTTAAATCATCAAGCTTCCATTTTGGAATCGCTTGCGCATTAGCATCTGTAAATGCAAAAGCGAAGATCAATAATGCAGTTAAAAAAAGTTTATTCATTGTTTAGTTCCCACCGGTTAAATAAAGTTGAATAATCTTCAGCCCCCAGTTTTTGTTGTTCGTAATGCCCTGCTGCCTGCTTTTGCCGGAAGGCTTCATACAGGCTAACGGCGCAAGCCACACTAATATTAAGCGACCGGATCATTCCCACCTGTGGAATAATAAAATTACCATTAGCCATTTGTATCATTTCATCACTCACCCCTGAAT
>JAGIAB010000568.1 GCA_017745135.1 Flavisolibacter sp. | reverse complement strand
AACCAAAAGATGCTCCGTTTGGTTTTATTCCTGTAGATGCTATTTACACTCCAATTAAGAATGTAAAATACACTATTGAGAATACCCGTGTTGAACAAAGAACTGACTTCGAAAAACTGGTGATGGAAGTGGCTACTGATGGTACCATTCATCCTGAAGAAGCAGTGAAACAAGCTTCACGCATTTTGATTCAGCACCTGATGATCATCACTGATGAGAACATCACTTTCGACAACAAAGAAGAGAAGAAAGAAGATATCGTAGACGAACAAACTTTGCAATTGCGCAAAGTGTTGAAGACTCCATTGGAAGATTTGGATCTTTCAGTTCGTGCCTTCAACTGCTTGAAAGCTGCGAAGATCAATTCTTTGAGTGAGTTGGTTCAATACGAGCAGGAAGATTTGATGAAGTTCAGAAACTTTGGACAGAAATCACTTTCTGAAATTGAGCAAGTATTGAATGAAAGAGGTTTGCATTTCGGAATGGATCTGGGCAAACTTGGAATTGATAAAGACGATTATTAATCCCCCTGTCCCCCTGAAGGAAGGACTTAGGTCTGAGAGTATTTTTGATTATTCAATTAGTTCTTTAAACAAATAGAAAAGTAGAATGCAATTCCTTGACACGGTGCATTCGAATATTTAATCACTGTTTGAAGGTTGTGGGTGAGAAGACTGATTGCTCTTGAGGCGTCAACTCCAAACTCCAAACTCCAAACTCCAAATTTTAAAACGTCATGCGTCACGGAGACAAAATCAACAATCTCGGTCGTAAAAAGGCCCACAGAGATGCGTTGTTGGCAAATTTGGCTTGTAACTTAATTGAGCACAAGCGTATTGTAACTACTTTGGCAAAAGCAAAAGCTTTACGTATTTATGTAGAGCCATTGATCACAAAAAGTAAGAAGAATGAAACTCACCAGCGTCGTGTAGTTTTCTCTTACCTGAAAGACAAAGAAGCAGTGAAAGAATTGTTTGATGTGATCAGTGCAAAAATTGCCGGTCGTCCTGGTGGTTATACAAGAATCATCAAATTAGGTACCCGTGTTGGTGATAATGCTGAGACCGCTTTGATTGAGTTGGTTGATTTCAACGAGATCTACGGTAAAGGCAAAACAGAGAAGAAAGAGGGTGCGAAAAGAACTCGTCGTGCTGGTGGTGCTAAAAAGAAAGCAGAAGCAACAGAAGTTGCGCCTGCTGCCGAAGCAACAACTCCTGAAACACCGGAAACAACAGAACAACAACCTGGCTAATGATTGCTTGGACAATAAACTCAAGGCATCCTTTTTTACGGGATGCCTTTTTTTATCACTGATTTCGCTGATTGAAAATGATTTCACAGATGAGGTTCTTATAATTCACAATGGCTTGTCTAATCTGTGATTAAAATCTGTGTCATCTGTGTTCAATCAGTGTAATCTGTGATTACTTTCGCATAACTTTTTGAAAATGGAAAAACAACATACAGCAGTTTTAGTTTTAGAAGATGGTACAACCTGTTACGGACAAGCATTTGGTGCAATTGGAACAACGGGTGGAGAAATTTGTTTCAATACCGGAATGACCGGTTACCAGGAAGTATTTACAGATCCCAGTTACTATGGCCAGGTACTGATTATGAACAATGCACACATTGGTAACTATGGTGTGATGGATGAAGACATAGAAAGCGATGGCATTAAGATCAAAGGACTGATCGGACGAAACCTGGAAGAATTGTTTTCAAGAAAAATGGCGAAGGGTTCTTTGGATGAATATTTGAAATCTCAAAACCTGGTGGCGATAGAGGGTGTGGATACGAGGGCATTGGTAGCTCACATTCGTAGCAAGGGAGCGATGAACTGTATTATTTCTTCCGAAATTTTAGATGCGGAGGTGTTGAAGAAAAAACTGGAAGAAGTTCCGGATATGGATGGCTTGGAATTGGCTTCTATCGTAAGTACAAAAGTTCCTTATGAATTGGGCGATCCGGCCTCTCCAATCAAAATTGCTGTTCTGGATTATGGAACAAAAAGAAATATCCTGACTTGCATGGCCGAACGTGGAGCACACGTGAAAGTATTTCCTGCAAAAACTTCGCTGGAAGAATTGAAGAAATTTAATCCTGCCGGTTATTTTATTTCAAATGGTCCCGGTGATCCGGCTTCTATGGATTATGCAGTGGAAACAATGAAAAATATTTTGAAGGAAGATAAGCCGACGTTCGGAATTTGTTTAGGGCATCAAATACTGGCTTTAGCG
>JAGIAB010000567.1 GCA_017745135.1 Flavisolibacter sp. | reverse complement strand
TTCCTAACCTCAGTATTTACGATAACGTTATTGCAGGTTACAAGCTAAACGGAATCAAGCTCTCCAAAACAGAAAAAGACCAGATTGTTGAAAGTTCTTTATCAAAAGCTGCCTTGTGGAATGAAGTAAAGGATACACTGCATAAGAAGGGTTCTTTTCTTTCCGGCGGACAACAGCAACGTTTGTGCATCGCCAGGGCTATTGCCATGGAACCGGAGGTGCTGTTACTTGATGAACCCACTTCCGCCCTTGATCCCATTTCAACTGCAAGTATTGAAGAGCTTTTATCAGAACTAAAAAAGAATTTCACTATCGTTATAGTGACACATAACATGCAGCAGGCAGCGAGGGTTAGTGATAAAACTGCATTTTTTTATTTGGGAGAATTGGTGGAATATGAAAATACAAGAATGATGTTCACAGAACCCAAAGACCCCAGGACACAAAACTATATCACAGGAAGATTCAGCTAATTTCATAACCAGGTAATAATTGATGAAACATGACAAAATTAGATGTTGAGTTAAGCGGCATAAAACAAGAGACGATTGAAATGTGGAAGCTGGTGGAGTCGCAATTGCAGAAAGGGCTTTCTGCGCTTTTAAATTTCGACAAGGATCTTGCCCGTGAAATCGTACTGATCGAAAAAAGGGTGAATGGTGCAGAGTTAAAAATTGACAGGGATTGCGAAGACATACTTGCCTTATATTCCCCTGTTGCCGTAGACCTGCGTTTTTTGCTGGCTGTATTAAAGATCAACACCAACCTGGAACGGATAGGGGACATTGCAGAAGGCATCGCCAAAATGATTTTGGATACAAAGGAACCCTTCAAAAAACCGCTTTTGGATGTGACCATGGTAATTGAAATGTATGGCGAATGCCTGCAGATGGTCGCTGAAATTTTAAATGCTTTTGAAAAGGAAGATAGTGCCATTGCCCGCGGCATTTTTAAACGGGATGAACTGTTGGATCAGATCAACAGGAAAGCAAATGACCTGATCGGAACTTATGTTTCACAGCATCCCGAAGATATGGAGCAAGCCCTGACCGTGCTTTCAATGATCAGGAGGCTTGAGCGCATAGGAGACCAGGCGGAAAACATTGCAGAAGAAATTATTTTCTACATTGAGGCCAAGGTCCTAAAGCACTTATCCAAGCGGGATAAGAATATCGATTAATAGGCAAATCGGTTCACCTTCCACTTAACAATTAAATAATAATTCGATAACATTCGGTTTGCGTTTGGGTAATTCAATTTTCTAATTTGCGCTGGAGCCTTCACACAGAATATTGAAACAAAAACCTTTTGTATGCCATACCTAAAGTCTTTGACAAGAGAATTGAAAGAAATGTGGGCTTTGGTTGTGCTACAACATCAAAAATCATTAACAGCCTTACTTACGCTTGATAAAGACCTGGCACGTGAGATCATTTTAAGAGAAGAAAGGGTAAACAGTTGCGAGCAATTTATTCAGAGCGATTCTGAACATTATATTTCTTTACGAGGCTCGCAGGATATCAATATTCCTTTTGTGATGTTTGCTTTGAAAACCGCAAAACGTCTTGAAATAATAGGTGATCTCGCCAACAACATTGCCAATGATGTTCTAAACACTACTTCAACCGATTTAAAAGCACTGGTTACAAAAACCAACATCCGGGAATCATTTACAAGAAGTATCCGGATAATGGAATTGACCTTGCAGGCTTTTGATGAAAATGATACCTCGCTGGCACAGGTTGCACTTAATCGCAATGCGGTTTGCCGCGAAATGGTTACAGACTGTATTCATTCACTAACTGATTATTTAAAGCTTCATCCACACCAGCATACTGCCGTTTTGAATTTATTTTCTGTGCTGGAAAGCCTTAGCCGGACACTGGAAGTAGTCCAGGGCATTTCCCTCGGAATTATAAAATACAGAGAGGTTGAGGCCGTCCAGGCTTAGGATTGTTCATCCAGGTAATTGGAGGAGCGAACGTGCAGCATAATATTTCATTCAGACTTAACTTACAACTAGTGATAGGAACTACGATAGATAGTAGGTTCTTATTCCTGGTACTTTAACCACAACTCCGTCTACATTGTCCAACAGTCAGGCGAAAACGAAGCATTCAAAATTGGTTCCGTTGAAAATCTAAACTTTCACCTTGTGAACAACAACATCCGTATAGTTCAAAATGTATGCGTATATCCCCTAAATTTGGAACTTAAATCGCATAACCAAAACTGGCAGAACGATAGCTTTTTAA
>JAGIAB010000566.1 GCA_017745135.1 Flavisolibacter sp. | reverse complement strand
ATCTTAAAGTATGAACGAGGCAATTCTTTTTACGGCAGTAGTAATGATTTTACTGTTTGCACAATTCTCAATCAGCAGAATTAAAAAACCGTTCTCACACTACATTAAAATAATTTCTGCAATAGTTCTCCTGGTACTGATCTGGTTTTTTGGCAACGAAGGTAAATTGCCCGTAAAAGTCATCTTAACCATTTTAATGCTAACTGCTCTTTACAGGCAATTTGTATCTCTCAAAAAACCAATAATTAAAAATGAGAAATAAAAAATCAAAAGGTGCTGTTTTAGCAATAAGCGGTGGCAGTTTAGTCCCCATGTTTTTACCCTCTCAAAAAAACATCTTAGAGCTACCGGCCTTACTGATTGTGATATGCTCTATGCTGTTAATGTTAACAGGTGTGTTTATGGTCATTCGTGCAGATGTGAAAAAATAAACTGTGCTTATCGGTTGAGTTGTTCCAGTTTGCTTTCTTACTTCTTCATAAAAAAATGAGACACTAAGCTTCCGCTTTAGACTGTGTTCTCGGTCCTTCCTTAATCTTTCTTCTCCTTATTAAATTTCTCTTCCGCTTCCTTCGCTTTCTTAAAATCCAACACTACTCCATTAATACAATAACGCAAGCCGGTCGGCGGAGGACCATCATCAAACACATGTCCTAAATGCGCTTTGCAGCGGCCACACATCACTTCGGTGCGGTTCATCCCGTAGGAATGATCGGGAGCATAAATAACACTTCCCTTACTAACAGGCTGATAAAAACTCGGCCAGCCGCATCCGCTTTCAAACTTGGTATCGCTTACAAAAAGCGCATTGCCACAAGCAGCACAATAGTAAGTGCCTTTATCTTTTATGGTTTCCAGCGGACTGCTCCAGGCAGGCTCGGTTCCTTTCTTGCGGGCAATGTAATAAACATCTTCAGGTAAAATTTTCTTCCACTCCTCTTCGCTCATATTAACTTTTGATGTATCGGTATGCGAGTAAACAGGATTCGTCTTCTTTGTTGAATCGTCCATGGCTATTTTTTTATTGGTTTGAGAATACGTGCAAAACTGCAAACAAAGTGCTATTGGCAGAATAAACAGGTATCGTTTCATACTTAAAGTTACGACGTGTTGCTTTCATTGGATTTTAAAGGAAAAGTGAAAAGAAGCTGCAAGCTTTTAGCTGCAAGCCAGAGTATCTTTAAAATAAAAATGAAAAATTTTAAACAATTATTGATTTGGCAAAAGGATTTGAAATTGCTGTTCAGTCTTTCAAACTAGAATCATGCAAGATGTATCGGATGAGCAAAAATACTAACATCATTATAGATAAACTCAATAGCTGAGAAAAGTCAACTTGCACCTTGTAACTTGCTGCTGTCCTCTTTTCCCATATATTTGTCACTTAAGGTTAGTAAGAATGTTCAATTTAATTCTCTTTGGCCCTCCGGGTAGCGGAAAGGGCACGCAATCTGAAAAAATCGTTGAAAAATTTGGGCTCATCCATTTATCGACCGGCAATTTGTTGCGCCAGGAAATTGCTGACGAAACCCCGCTTGGACTAGAAGCTAAAAACTTTATGGATAAAGGCCAGCTAGTGCCTGATGAAGTGGTGATCGGAATGATCGATTCCTGCCTGGAAAAACATGCCGGCGCCAAAGGATTTTTGTTTGATGGATTTCCGCGTACGGTTGCACAGGCCGAAGCATTGGATAAATTATTGACTTTAAAAAAGACATCTATTGCTAAAGTAATTGCCCTGGATGTTATAGAAGAAGAGTTGGTTCAGCGCCTGCTGAAAAGAGGTGAAACATCAGGAAGAAGCGATGATACCAATGAAGCTGTGATCCGCAAACGTTTTGCTGTTTATAAAGATGAAACTGAACCAGTAGCCGATTACTACAGGGAGCAGGAAAAATTTGAGATGATTCAGGGTATTGGAACTATTGATGAAATTTTCAAAGCACTGAGTACATTAATAGAGGCCGAAATAGCGCATCAGCAATCGGTATCTGCTCAATAAAGGGTGCGGCCCATCCCGGCCTTCCCGGTGGGAAGGAGGCCCATTCACAGCCCTAACTTATTTAACGATAACAAAAGCTCTCAACATTTCATCTATGCTGAGAGCTTTTTCGTTGCCACAAATGGCAAAGGTTGAAGAACACGGATGAAACGGATTTTTTTAAAGAAAGCATCGTGCACATCCTTTTCATCCGTGTTCTAAAAATATGGCAATGCCGAAGGCGTTGCTTAGAGGTTGAGAACAAAAGCTTCTC
>JAGIAB010000565.1:228-2256 GCA_017745135.1 Flavisolibacter sp. | reverse complement strand
CGTTTATATTGCAATGGTGGCGTTGGGCTTTCCTGCCTCCATAACAGCTTCTGCCGCTGCCTATATCATTGCTGTACTAATGATGATCATCTCGCCTTTTTTACGTGGGCTGGGTGCAGTAGAACTATCGATGGTTTATGTACTGGAACAGTTTGGCTATACCTCAACACAGGCATTATCAATTACGATTTTGTACCGCGTTTTTGAATTTTGGCTGCTCCTGTTAATTGGCGTCCTTGCTTTCGGCTGGAAAGGAAGGAAATTATTTTTTAGGGCCACACCTGTGTTATTCACTTTCACTTTAGGAGTGGTAAATATTGTT
The DNA here is from genome assembly GCA_017745135.1 of Flavisolibacter sp. Taxonomy (GTDB): domain Bacteria; phylum Bacteroidota; class Bacteroidia; order Chitinophagales; family Chitinophagaceae; genus Flavisolibacter. The sequence continues at coordinate 1,934 of JAGIAB010000565.1, read as the reverse complement.
TCAGCGGTACTTCCTCCTATTCATCACAGGCTAAATCTGCTAAGAGCGTATTTGCCTTTAGATGCCATTCATGCCTCTAACCTGCTTGTACTGTTTATAGGCATGGGGTTGCTGGTTACTTCTGCATTTTTGTTAAGAGGATTACGGAATGCATGGATTGTTGCCATCGTCTTTTCATGCTTTTCACTGATCGGCCATTTGACAAAAGCATTAGATTATGAAGAAGCTTTTGTTGCTGCCTTTACGCTATTGGTCCTATTTTCCACATCAAGCCAATACCGCCTGCACAGCAGCAGCAAATGGTTAAAAGCGGGATTCAAAACATCAGCTATTGGATTTGCTGCGCTGATGATCTTTGGATGGGTAAGTTTTTATTTTGTTGATGCAAAACATTTCGGTGAAAATTTTACATGGCAACAATCGCTTTTGCACACGGTTAAAAATATTTTACTGGTTGAAGATAACTCACTTCATCCGGTCACAAGGTTCGCCAAAGAATTGATCTGGCTTGTAAGAGGCATCAGCTTTTTTAACTGGGCGTTTTTGTTTCTGTGCATGATTGTCCCCCAGTTTAAAAAACAAGCCATCAATGAAAATGCAAGAGAAAAGGCCAGGTTTTTATTGAAAGAATTCGGCAACTCCGCCGTCGATTATTTTAAACTGTATAAGGACAAACTTATTTTCTTGTCGGATATACATGAAGCTTTTATCTCTTATAGAGTTGCAGGTGGTTTTGCTATTGTATTAGAAGGCCCTGTTTGTAATGAAGAATTCAGGATTGAGGTTTTGCAGGAGTTTGACCGGCATTGCCGCACCATGGGTTTAAAGCCAGCATTCTATCGTGTAGATGAAAGCAGTATTCATCTTTTTGACCAATTGCGGAAACATAAATTGCTGATCGGGCAGGAAGCCGTTATGGAAATAAAAGATTTTAATTTGGGAGGAAGGGATAAGAAGGCACTGCGTAATTCGCTCAACAGCCTGCAAAAAAAGGGATATACTGTCACCATACATCCCGCTCCGCATAGCGAGGACTTTTTATTGCAGCTCAAAAAAATATCCAATGAATGGCTTCAAAGTTTCGAAAAGAAAGAATCTGTTTTTTCACAAGGCATGTTCGATGACAAGGAATTAAAAGAACAGGATATCATTACCGTTAGCGATGAAAATGGTTCAATGAAAGCCTTTCTCAATATTATTCCTGATTATGCGGAAGACGAATGTACTTATGACCTTATTCGGCGAACAAACGATGCACCTGGCGGCGTAATGGATGCGCTTATTATTAAATTGATTGATTACGCAAAAGAACGCAACAAGCTATATTTAAACCTTGGCCTTGTGCCCATGACAGGCATTTCTCAACCCAACACTGCTGCAGAACAAATCATCAGGCTTGCGGCTGAAAAAATGAAACAGTTTCGCCATTACAAAGGCTTGCGGGAGTTCAAGGAAAAGTATGCTACCATCTGGGGAAACAAATACCTGGTTTATGATAGTGACTTTGACCTGCTTCAACTACCTGTGGCGTTAAACAAGGTAATGAGACCCTGATCCGCTACTCCTGTTCGCCTTCACCTGGTGTAGGGTCAGCACTATTAATATAAGGTAATAATCCAGCAGGAACAATCGCTGCCATAAACCCCTTAGCGGAATTATATTCTGGCGCGACAATAAAAAGGCAAGGATCAGCAACAGGCCCATTC
>JAGIAB010000565.1:0-218 GCA_017745135.1 Flavisolibacter sp. | reverse complement strand
ACAAATAGAAACGATACAATTTCGGAAACAGTTTTTTTGAAAACAATTTCAATAACACAAACGAAAGCAGCACCAGCGCAAATACACCAATGCCACTGAATAGGCTATGAAGTTTGCCTGAAAGCGTAAGTTCATCACCCATGTGATTGTAAGGGAACAATCCCGACCCCAGACCTTCGCCTAAACCGTAAATGGCAATGAGCCAAACAGCAATGATG
>JAGIAB010000564.1 GCA_017745135.1 Flavisolibacter sp. | reverse complement strand
TAAAGCTAGTCTTTATTACTACTGCATCAGCATATCTCTTTCTTATTTCCTCAGTATCAGCCGATGAGCTATCCAATTGAATCTTAAATGCAATAAATTTTTTGCCTAAATGCTCAGCTATCTTTTCAGAAGAATAAACAACGCTATCCATTAATTTACAGGGAGCACACCAAGTGGCATAGCAATCAACAAAAATATACTTGTTTTCTGTCTGAGCTTTCCGTTTAATTTCTTCCCAAGATAGATTTGTCATCCACTTCACACCATTTTGAGCCTGAAGCAAAAATGGCAACGCATAAAATATAGAACAAAAGATTGTTTTCATTTCTTTATTAATTAATGATGGATTACCGAAAAATCAATACCCCATGTTTTGATGAAGGTTCGAATTTTTATCTATTTCCGTTTGAGGTATGGGATATAGTGACCAATTTGTATTCCATACACCACCTTTTTCAGCGCAGACTGTTGCCATGACAGAATTAACAGTGCCAGTTCTTTTTAAATCAAACCACCTATGTCCCCACTCAGTAAACAATTCAACTTGTCGTTCATGCATAATTGCATTTAACAACGATAATCTATCAGCTGAAGAGTTATTATTTAATCCTGCCCTTTTGCGAATGACATTTAAGTCGGATAGCGCACCACTAATATTTTCTTGTTGTGCCCTTGCCTCCGCGCGAATCAGGAATTGCTCGCTGAGCCTGAGAACCATTAAATACTCAGTAACTGCTCCACTTGCAACTTTATATTTATACGGATAATAGTAAGTATTGGGTCCTGCCGTTACCGAGCCGACCCAGTTTCCCGGCACCCCCCTTATATCATCAGGCTCAAAACTAGAAACCAGGTTACCGCTTAAGTAAACCGGGAAGAGATTACTTACCCCTGATGACGGTAAAATGAAAAATTTTGCGTCTTGCGTATTTAGTCCTACGTTCACCGGTTGCAACTGCCAAATAGCCTCTTTGCTGTCTGCCTTAAAAACATCGTTAATGGAAACTGTATCATAGAGGCCGGAATTAATAACACTTGTTGCTTCTGCCTCTGCATTGACCCAATCATTAGTATATAAATAAGCTCTTGCAAGCAGCGCGGCGGCTGCCCATTTGTTAGGCCGAATCTTTTCTTCTTCTCCTACCAGATATGGCGTAACTAAATCATTCTTTAAATACGTCTGGCTCAATAACTCTTGTGCATCTTTTAAATCTGAAACAATTTGCTTCCAGACCTGTTCTTTGGGAGCTCGGCCAATCGTTGAGTTATTCTGCCAATCTGTTCCTAATGCCAGAGGGACGTCACCGTACAGATTTACCAAATAAAAATATAGGAAGGCTCTACAAAATCTAGCTTCTCCTAATAATTGCTTTTTTACCGTTGGCGTCAATGTGTTTGCATCCGAAACTCCTTCAATGACGGAATTTGCTATATAAATAAGCGGATAAGCGGCCCTCCAAAAACTTGCAGAAGAACCAGTATTACTGTTTAATGAATTCTTATAACATTCCGTATAAGATGTGTTAGTATAAGAAGATATCAACGCAACTTCATCCGAGGACAAGCCTGGGAATAAGCTCATGGACGTAATAGCTCCGAAGGAAAAAGACCCCTGGCTCATTTTTGCATAAATACTGGTGACGACTGATATTGCATTAGCGTCATTATTAAAGACATTATCCGCATTAGTGCTGGTAACAGGAGCCTTTACATCTATTAACTTTTTACATCCACAAACATTTGTCAATACAACCCCAACTACTATTAAGGATAGTAAGTTTGTCTTTATTTTCATTGACTCTATAAAAAAAGTGATTTTCATTTCTTCAGTTTTAAGAGAATAAACGTTATCCTAAATTTTTTCAAACTCACAACTTGATATTTATTCCTGTTGTGATTACAGATAAAGTTGGAAGCGTAGTGCTACTGGTTGTCTCTGGGTCAAGCCCTTTATAATTTGTTATCGTCCAGACATTTTGAGTTTGAATAAAGAGAGACACACCTTCAAGGTGAAGCTTTTGCTGCCATGACTGACGTATATTCCAAGTAAGAGATAAGTTTTTTAGCCTGAAAAACGATGCGTCTGAAAAAACGGCTTCTGAGAAGCCAGACCAAAAGTTGCCGTTGCCGGCACTACCAGAATAATTAGAACTGAACTGTTGAATATTAGTTATATCGCCTGGCTTTTGCCACCTGTCCAATATCCATTTCGGCTGATTAAGACCCTTATACCCTGGCAAATTACCAAGTAGATAATT
>JAGIAB010000563.1 GCA_017745135.1 Flavisolibacter sp. | reverse complement strand
GAGTGCTTCGAATCAATTTCGGTAACCGATGCCAGGTGCTTCATGAACAAAGGAAAGGATAATTTCATGAAGGCAGGGCAGGATTATCGCAACAGTTTGGCATCCGTTGTTAGTGAAGTAAACGCCTGTACTACTTTAAAAACTCCTGATGATCCCGAACACGAAGTCGTGTCTATTTGGGGCGTGGAAACAGACACTAATAAAGATGGTACGGTTTCAAAAGTTCATTTGAATGAAGTGTGGTTTTTCAACAAACAGGGAAAAATAGTTGAGTTTCATCAAATGGCAGCAAAGGATGCTCCCGAGAAGAAATAGAAAATTATATCGTTTTTAGTGCCCTCATACAAATGAGGGCTTTTTATTGTAATGGCCATAAATTTCTCAACTCCAAAGGCTGGCAACAATATTGAATAGAAATTACCCACAATAAATAAAATCTATTCATCAGCTTTAATGAGAACTACAGCATATCCCGGCAGTCCTTTTCCACTTGGGGCCACATGGGACGGCGAAGGCATCAACTTCGCGATCTATTCAGAAAATGCTACAGCAATTGATCTCTGCCTTTTTGATGCCAACAATAAAGAAAAAAGAATAAGGATCAAGGAAATGGATAACCACATCTGGCATGTCTATGTTCCCAAACTGCAACCCGGACAGTTGTACGGCTACAGGGTGTATGGTCCTTACGAACCGCAGAACGGCCACCGGTTCAATCCCAATAAATTATTGATCGACCCTTATGCAAAAGCACTTTCAGGACGAGTGGAATGGAACAATGCCATTTTTGGTTATGAAATGGGAAACCCGGAGGAAGATTTAAGTTTCAGTGAAGAAGATAGTGCTCCCTTTGTCCCAAAATCAGTAGTCATTGATCCTTCGTTTGATTGGGAAGGTGATAAAGCTCCAAAGATTCCTTACCATCAGAGCATTATTTATGAAGCCCATGTAAAAGGGTTAACGCAAATGCATCCCGGCATTCCTGAAGAACTCAGGGGAACTTACCTGGGCATTGCTCATCCGGTAACTATTGAACATCTGAAAAACCTTGGCATTACGGCAATTGAATTGATGCCTGTTCACCATTTTGTGAACGATGGTTTTTTACGGACAAAAGGCCTCACCAATTACTGGGGTTATAACACTATAGGATTTTTTGCGCCGGATATTAAATACTCCAACAGTGGAAATTTCGGCGGGCAGGTGAATGAGTTTAAAACAATGGTGAAGGAATTACACAAAGCAGGAATTGAAATCATTCTTGATGTTGTGTACAACCATACTGCGGAAGGAAATCATTTAGGACCTACGCTTTCTTTCCGTGGAATTGATAATGCCAGTTATTATCGTTTAGCTGAAGACAAACGTTTTTGCTTTGATTACACAGGAACCGGTAATACACTGAATGCTATGTTGCCTTCCGTACTACGGTTGGTCATGGACAGTCTTCGTTACTGGATATTGGAAATGCATGTGGATGGATTTCGTTTTGATTTAGCATCAACATTAGCAAGAGAACTTCATGAAGTAGACCGTTTGGGATCTTTCTTCGATATCATTCACCAGGATCCCATTATCTCGCAGGTAAAACTAATTGCCGAACCATGGGATATTGGTGAAGGTGGTTACCAGGTGGGAAATTTTCCTCCCGGTTGGGCTGAGTGGAATGGGAAATATCGTGACTGCATGAGAGATTACTGGCGGGGAGCAGATAGCATGCTATCAGAATTTGCCTTACGCTTTACCGGTAGTCCTGATCTGTATAAAGAAGGTTATCGAAAGCCAACAGCAAGCATCAACTTTATTACCGCACACGATGGTTTCACTCTTCACGACCTGGTTTCTTACAATGAAAAACATAACGAAGCCAATGGTGAAAATAACCAGGATGGCGAATCGCATAACCGTTCCTGGAATTGCGGGGCAGAAGGGCCCACTGACAATGCTGATATCATTGCTTTGCGCAATCAGCAAAAAAGAAATTTTCTAACAACACTTTTTTTATCCCAGGGAGTACCCATGTTAGTTGCCGGGGATGAGCTGGGAAAATCGCAAGGCGGTAATAACAATGCTTACTGCCAGGATAATGAAATCTCGTGGATCAACTGGCAAAACGCCGATAAAGAGTTGCTCAGCTTCACTCAGAAGCTGACTCACTTTCAGCATGCACACCCGGTGTTTTGCAGGCGAAAGTGGTTTAAAGGAAGGCCTATTCAAGGCTCGGGCGTAGAAGATATAGCGTGGTTTTTGCCTGATGGAATTGCCATGAATGAAGAAAACTGGAACCATGATTTCGCAAAATCGTTGGGTATTTTTTTAAATGGCAAGGCCATACCAAGCGATGGACCAAAAGGCGAACGTTTGATTGACAATAATTTTTACATCGTATTCAATGCCTATGAAGGAGAGCTGCCTTATGTGCTTCCTTCAGAAGAGTTTGGAAGCGCATGGATAAAAGTGCTTGACACGCATGAGGACTTTTTTGAGGAAGAAGGCGGGCCAGGCTTTGCACCCGGCGATACTATAAAAGTGCAGGGCCGTTCAGTAGTTGTTTTGAAAGAACCATTTGAATCATGAAGGAAATTGATGTAAGCAAACGAACAATAGGCGTAAATTTTAATAAACAAAACGAAGCAGAAATTATAGTGTGGTCACCAATTGCTGAGCAAGTGGCGATTGTTTTTGGTGAGGAACAAATAGAATTGAAGCAGGAAGATTTTGGTTATTGGCGTGCACAATCAAACCAACTACAGGCTGGCAGTCAGTACAAATTTCTTCTTAACGGAAAAGATCAATACCCCGACCCTGCATCACTATCTCAGCCGGAGGGTGTTCATGAAAGCTCCCAAGCCATCGATCTTAAAAAATTTCACTGGACAGATACAGACTGGAACAACCTTCCTCTTGCAGCGTACATCATCTACGAATTGCATACAGGAACCTTTACGCCGGCAGGAACCTTTGCAGCTATTGAAAAAAAATTAAATCACCTGGTCTCGCTTGGCATTACGGCAATTGAGATCATGCCGGTGGCACAATTTCCCGGGAATAGGAACTGGGGCTATGATGGTGTGTTTCCTTTTGCTGTACAAAATTCTTACGGCGGTGCAGAAGGACTGCAACATTTAGTAGATACCTGCCATGAAAAAGGATTAGCAGTAATTCTTGATGTGGTTTATAACCATCTTGGCCCCGAGGGAAATTATTTGAGTGCATTTGGACCTTACTTCACTGATAAATACAAAACACCCTGGGGCAATG
>JAGIAB010000562.1 GCA_017745135.1 Flavisolibacter sp. | reverse complement strand
TTTGGGTTTCAGGATATTCATAAATTTTAACGCTAATTCACTTTCATTACAGAAACAGTTATTTTATTTGTAAATGAAACGAAACCACAAACTGCTGTTTCTCCTGACGATTTTGCCTTCCATTTTATTTGCGCAGGCTGACAACGAGATACAGGTTTATGCATCGCCAACCATTGGAAACAAACTCACCATTTTTGAACTGCATAGCAATTACACTTTCAGGGGCGTCAAGAATCCTTCCGATCCCAAATCTGCTCATTACCTCAACGAGTCTTTAGAGATCACCCATGGCTTTGGTGACAACTTTGAAATGGGTTTATACATTTTTACCACTATAAATTCATCAGGTAAATATGAATACCTGGGAAATCATATCAGGCCAAGGATTACCGCACCCCAATCATGGAATTGGAAAGTAGGTGCCAGTCTTTCAGTAGAATTCGGTTTTTTTCGCCCCTCAACCTATGAGCCTTTTTATTGGGAAGGCGAGATTCGCCCGATAATTGATAAAACAGTCAGCAACTGGTATTTTTCATTAAATCCAAACATGGATTTTGTGATCAATGGAGAAAACAAACATTTTGGTTTTGGCCCGCAGTTTAAAACGGTTCATACAATAAAACAAAAAGTCGGAGCAGGCTTTGAGTATTACAGTTCAATAGGCACATTCAGAAAAATTAGTCCGGTCAAAGGACAGGAGCATTTAATTGGCCCCATGATCGACCTCTATTTTAATCCAAAATGGGAGTTCAATGGAGGCTTTCTATTTGGGCTAACACCTAACTCCAATCAACAGGTCCTGAAAATTTTGATCGGGCGGCGTGTAGGAAATAACGGTTAATTAGCTCCCTTCGACAACCCTTATCATCTCATTAACGTCTAATTTTTGACCTTTGCAAAAACCTTCAGGTATGAGGAAAATCTTAGCGGTATTGGGTTTTATTTTAGCTGCAAATGCTGTGTTTGCTCAAAAAAATGTGGCATTGCAAAAAGTTGACAGCATTTATTTTCATTTATATACAGACAGCCTGAAGAAAGGGTTTTACAACTATATCAACGTTGATGGCAAATTATCTAATGGCACCTGGACTCCGCTCGATTCTACACAGATCTTTCTTATTTCCGATGCCGGTTTTTTCAAAGGAAACGATCTTTTTATTGATAGCTCTTACAAAGAAGAAACGGTTCGAGTAAAAGCCGTTTTGAAAAGCAATCCTTCTGTTCACAAAGAAGTCATCATCCACATACGAAAAAGAGGCTTCACTGAGCCCCTTAAAACAAATGATGAAATTCTGAATGAAATGCGCCAGAAATCCGCTAAAAGCAAAAAGAAATCTTAAGCAAACTTCTTCGCATCTTCTAAAAACTTCGCAAGCCCAATATCAGTGAGTGGATGCTTCAGCAGTCCCAAAATGGATTCCAGAGGGGAAGTGATCACATCTGCTCCCAGCTCGGCTGCCCTTATGATATGGTTGGGATTACGAATGGAAGCGGCCAGGATCTCGGTTCTATAGCCTTGAACGGCATAAATGGTAGCGATCTGCTCGATGAGTTGCATGCCATCCCAGCCACTGTCATCAATCCGTCCAATGAAAGGAGACACATACGCTGCTCCTGCCTTGGCTGCCAGGATGGCCTGTCCTGCAGAGAAGACCAGAGTACAATTGGTTCGAATGCCATTATCGGTAAACCATTTAATGGCTTTTACCCCGTCTTTGATCATCGGTACCTTGACTACAATATTGGAGTGAATGGCGGCCAGCTTTTTTCCTTCCTCCACTATCGATTGAAAGTCGGTGGAGACCACCTCTGCACTGATGTCCCCATTCACCATCTCACAAATGGTTTTATAGTGATTGAAAACCGCCTCGTGTCCTTTGATGCCTTCTTTTGCCATCAGGGATGGATTGGTGGTTACCCCATCCAGTATGCCCAGTTCATTGGCTTCCTTGATCTGGGAAAGATTCGCCGTGTCAATGAAAAATTTCATAGTGATTTGAATTAAATATATCTGTTAACAATATTTTCCAACCATTCTTGTCTTCCGCTTAAAGTTTTAGGCTCTCCATTGTCAATAGCATACTGACGGAGGTCTTCCAAACTCAATTTGCCTTGTTCAAACTCTTTTCCTTTGCCTGAATCAAATGAAGAATATCTCTCTTTTCTGAATTTTCGATACTCAGATTTTTCAAGAATATCGTTGGCTATAATCAATGCTCTTGCAAATGTGTCAATTCCGCCAATGTGCGCATGGTGCAT
>JAGIAB010000561.1 GCA_017745135.1 Flavisolibacter sp. | reverse complement strand
GGTTCACTATACCATGGGCGGACTTTGGGTAGATTATGAATTGATGACGACCGTTCCGGGTTTGTATGCATTGGGCGAATGCAATTTCTCCGATCATGGTGCAAACCGCTTGGGTGCTTCTGCGCTGATGCAGGGTTTGGCGGATGGCTATTTCGTGATTCCATATACCATCGGAAATTATTTGGCGGATGAAATTCGCACCAAAGAAATTCCAACTTCGCATCCGGCATTTGAAGAATCAGAAAGAAATGTTCGCGAACGAATTGAAAAGTTGATGAGCATTAAAGGAAAGCAAACTGTTGAAAGCCTGCACAAACGTCTCGGCAAAATTATGTGGGATAAATGTGGAATGGCCCGTAATGCGCAAGGTTTGCAGGAAGCGATACAGGAGATTCGGCAGTTGAGAAAAGAGTTTTGGAGTGATGTGAAAATTCCGGGAACAATCAACGAGTTCAATCCTGAGTTAGACAAAGCTGGTCGTGTTGCTGATTTTATTGAATTAGGAGAGTTGATGTGCATCGATGCTTTGCAAAGAGCTGAAAGTTGTGGTGGGCACTTCAGGGAAGAATCGCAAACAGAAGAAGGTGAAGCGTTGCGTCATGATGCAGAGTTTATGTTTGTAGCTGCCTGGGAATTTAAAGGTTTAGAGAATTGGGAATTGCATAAAGAAGAATTGAAGTACGAAGTAGTAAAACCAAGTCAACGTTCTTATAAATAAAGATTTTTTGTCCGTATGGAACATTACAATATGAATTTGACGCTCAAAGTTTGGCGTCAGGCTAATAAAAACAGTGAAGGAAGATTTGAAACATTTGAAGTGAAAGACATCTCTTCAGAAATGTCTTTTCTTGAAATGTTTGATGTGCTGAATGAACGTTTGATCAACGAAGGAAAAGATCCCATTGCATTTGACCACGACTGCCGCGAAGGAATTTGCGGGATGTGCTCCATGCATATCAATGGCCGTCCACATGGACCCTGGCATGCTACCACTACCTGCCAGTTGCACATGAGGGCTTTCAAAGATGGTGATACCATTGTTGTTGAACCCTGGAGAGCCCAGGCGTTCCCGGTTATTAAAGATTTAGTGGTTGACAGAACTTCTTTTGATAGGATTATTCAGGCCGGTGGATTTATCTCAGTAAACACTGGTAATGCTGTTGACGGTAATGCTCTTCCTATTGACAAAGATAAAGCTGATGCTTCTTTCGGTGCTGCTGCCTGTATTGGTTGCGGTGCTTGCGTAGCCGCTTGTAAAAATGCTTCTGCTTCTTTATTTACTGCAGCTAAAGTTGCTCACCTGGCTTTATTACCTCAGGGCGATCCCGAAAGAAAGAGCCGTGCGTTGAGCATGGTTCAGCAAATGGATAAGGAAGGTTTTGGTAGCTGTACTTTCACCGGGGCTTGCGAAGCAGTGTGTCCGAAAGAAATTGCTATCACCAATATTTCAAGAATGCATAAGGAATATTTGATGGCAGGATTGTCGTCTGAAAAATAATCCCCCTGTCCCCCTAAAGGGGAAACCTGGGCCGAATAGACCTTATTTATACCAAGCATCTTTTGATGCAGACTTCCTACTTGAAAATTGAACATTGCTTATTGAGCATTGAATATTTTCCTGGTGGTTTTTACCACTTCATCCCTATTGTGGCTCTACTCGCTACTTGTCACTCGGTACTCACCTGCTTTATTTCCTGCCCCTTTAACAATTAATGTTGTGTTTCACCGTTAAAAATTGGCATATTTACAACGAGTGAAAAACCTTTGTCATTGACGCTTTTGAGCCGTATACTGCTTTTTTCCTTACTACTGCTTTTTGCTTTGGCAACAAAGGCCCAAATGCCTGCACGTTCTAATCTTCACGTCAAAAAAATTGCTGTAAACAGGGATAGTGTGGTTTTGGACACGGCGAGCATCGTTCCCAATACATTTAAAATAGTGGATGTTGATTCTTCCTCTTACCGTTTGGATTTTGTAAAAGCAATTTTGTACTGGAAACAAAAGCCATCAGTCGATAGCGTTTCAATAAGTTACCGGACGTTTCCTTTCAAACTGAATTCTGTAGTTCAACGGTTGAGTTATGACAGTGTGATCAACAATGTTTATCTCAAGCCTTTTGAGTTTAAACAGGATAACGAAGTGCAAAAAGGCCTGTTGGATTTTGGAAACATCCAGGCCAATGGTAGTTTGGGACGAGAACTTTCTTTTGGCAACAACCAGGATGCTGTTGTGAACTCTAATTTTCAATTGCAGTTGAATGGGA
>JAGIAB010000560.1 GCA_017745135.1 Flavisolibacter sp. | reverse complement strand
GAAGAAAAGAACATGCGACTCCTATTCCCACCATGGGTGGAATTGCATCCATTGCAGGTATGGCAATCGGGTGTACACTTTGGTTCCAGTTCTCACGGGATATTTTTATTGTTTCTTTTTTCTTTTCTTCCATCCGGTACATCAAAAAGTTTTAGCCGGTAGACAACCCTGATTAAAGCTGGCATTACGACCATTGCCACAACAAAGGCGGTAACAAAAGCAAGGATGCCTAATTTATAAGTGGAAAACGATAAATCAATTTGCAGGATTGAGCGCATGTTGGTTTTTAAAGGATTGGCCAAAATAAACATTTATCCTTATGAATGCAATCCTATTCTAAATGGTTTTAGTTGTGCATTCATTTAAACAATTCTTTGTTGCCGCATTAATGAATTGAAAAATTACTCTGACCCCGAACAATTATTTTTGTCCAAATTACACCTATAGCCACTTCGCCAAACATATTAGCTCATCCTATCGAATATTTAAAAGGTGTGGGTCCGCAACGTGCCGACCTGCTAAAAAAAGAACTGGCCATTTTTACCTTTAATGACCTGCTGCAACATTATCCTTACCGTCATGTTGATAAAACAACCGTTACAAAAATTATTGACCTGAACCCCTCGATGGAATATGCGCAGGTGCAAGGGAAACTTTGGTATTTTGAAACGGTTGGCGAAAAAAGTGCCAGGCGGCTTGTGGCTTATTTAAAAGATGATACCGGTGTAATGGAACTTACCTGGTTCAAGGGTATAACCTGGATTACTAAAATATTAAAGCAGGATGAGAACTACCTAGCTTTTGGCCGGCTGAGTTTCTTTATGGGAAAGCCACAAATTGTTCATCCCGAATTCGAGTTAGCAAAGCCTCAGCTTAATGGGACCAAAAATTTTCTTGAACCTATTTATCCCACCACCGAAAAATTAAAGACGAAGGGGCTGAATGGGCGACAGCTTGGGAAGCTTACTGAAAGTTTATTCTCTGTCATCTCAGAAAAAGACCTGCCGGAGAATTTGCCTGAATCCATCCAAAAAAAATTTCAATTGCTTCCACGATTCAAGGCCATTCAGCAAATTCACTTTCCCTCTTCACCGGCTTTGTATGAACAGGCGTTGAGAAGACTGAAGTTTGAAGAACTTTTTATCACACAATTGCGCCTGGCAATGGTTCGGTCTGAACGGCATCGCAAATCAAAAGGTGTTGTTTTTGAAAAGGTGGGAGAATTGTTCAATTCATTTTATCATAATCATCTTCCGTTTCAATTAACAGGGGCGCAGAAAAGAGTTTTGAAGGAGATCAGGGCCGATACTGCAGCCGGCCATCAAATGAACCGGTTACTTCAGGGAGATGTAGGAAGCGGCAAAACGATTGTTGCGTTATTAGTTATGCTATTGGCAGTTGATAACGGATTTCAATCCTGCCTGATGGCGCCAACTGAAATTCTTGCCCAGCAACATTTTAATACTATAAGTGAGCTGTTGAAAGATATGCCTGTTGGCTTGCATTTGCTTACAGGTTCAACACCAACCAGCGAACGAAAATATATTTTGCAAAGCCTGGCAGAGGGAAATCTTAGTATCATCATCGGAACGCATGCTTTAATAGAAGAAGTAGTTCAATTTAAAAATCTTGGATTTGTTGTCATCGACGAACAGCACCGCTTTGGTGTGGCACAAAGGGCCCGCCTTTGGAAGAAAGCCAAAATTCCTCCCCACATTTTAGTAATGACCGCAACACCAATCCCGCGTACATTAGCAATGACGGCCTACGGCGATTTGGATTACAGCATCATGGATGAACTACCCCCGGGGCGGCAACCTGTTACCACTGTACACCGTTATGATAATAGAAGAGCACAGGTAATGGATTTTATCCGTTCGGAAATTGATGCCGGACGACAGGCTTATATAATTTTTCCTTTGATTGAAGAAAGTGCAAAGCTGGATTATGAAAACCTGATGAGCGGCTACGAAAACGTAAAGGCATTTTTTCCTGAACCAAAATATTGGATAAGTATGGTTCATGGCCGGCAGCCTTCCGAGCAAAAAGAAACAAACATGCAACGCTTTGTAAGTGGAGATACTCAAATAATGGTTAGCACAACGGTAATTGAAGTTGGAGTGAATGTGCCTAACGCTACGGTAATGGTAATAGAAAGTGCGGAAAAATTCGGGCTATCGCAATTGCATCAGTTGAGGGGGCGTGTGGGCAGGGGAGCAGCCAAAAGTTATTGTATTTTAATAACCGGGCCTAAGTTAGGAAC
>JAGIAB010000055.1 GCA_017745135.1 Flavisolibacter sp. | reverse complement strand
GCAATATCCTTATACATTACATCTTTGAAACGAACTTCACCAGGGCCACCTACATATAATGCAATGGGCCCATAACCGGAAAGACCCGACTCACCATCAACGGCTCCGCCAATTTCTCTTCCATCATTCAAAAAGCTGCGAATGACATTGGTTTCCAAAAAAGTTTCGATTTCGTTCCAGTCGTTTTCACGATACTCTGTATCTGGAACTTTTACAGGTAAATCAGAAGGAACTACAGGACGTTGTCCTGCAAAATTTCCGCCCCCTCCGGGCCTGCGGGAAGTGGTATCAGGTGGCGGTGCAATACGGTAATTGATCCCGCCGGCATATCTTAATTTCTCACGTTTGATTATTTTTCCGTTAGCATCCAGTAAAACACTGTAAGGTGACACATCATCTTTCTTTAAAGAGAGCAATACGCCCCTGTAACCATCAGCCAGTTTTTCCAATCGCAGCAGTATTCCTGTTTCACTATTGCCAGTGGCTTTAAACAAGGCATGAAAACCGACGTCCTGGTAACCGTTATCTAAAACCAGCCAGCCTCCACTTGAAGCCGCTTTTGCTTTACCAATGAGCTCCCCATTGTTTGCCTTCCATTCTGCATCGCCCAACACATGCCATCCCTTAAGGCTCGAACCTTTGAAGGTATGGTCGGGTTGAAAAGAAAGACCAAACTCAGATAAAGGAGCGTTTGTTGAAGACTGCGTATAACTGCAAATACTGTAACTAAAAAACAGTAGCAGAAGAAATGATGACTTCATACAGCATTTATTTTGAATCAATCAATACAATTGTCCGGGTGCTCGTTAGCAGATTTATTTTTTATCCGGCAAAGCAAAAACCACATAAGAACCTTTTCCATTACCCGGAGACGTTGGTTGTGCGGCTCCCGGTGAAGCATTGTTCTGCTCTCCTTCCCTTCCAAACCTTAATGGAGTAGACGCACATACTACGAGATAATGTTTGCCATTGATTTCATACATCGCCGGAATGCCTTCTGTGCCTGTGGGTAAGTCATGAGACCAAAGTTCTTTTCCGTTATCAACATCAAAAGCATATACCTTTCCGTCCTTTCCTGTGCAGAACAAAACTCCGGACGACGTAACTACCATGCTTTGACGTTGTGCTCTTAATACGCCGGTATTTTTTCTCCCCTGTTTAGCTGCTTCCCTATCCGTGCCGATTGGCACCTGCCATTTTATTTTCCCGGTATTTAAATCATAAGCCGTGATGGTAGACCATGGAGGACTGATGATGTAAGGATGTTCCAATCCCCACCCTGGCGGAATAAAGTAACGGTCCTTCGGAGCTTGCACTCCTTCCGGATAGGGAATACCGTAATCATTACCACGGCCAAGCGATACGGTAACCGCACGTTGTGCCAATCCTCCCGGAGCGCCGCCAGAATCAACAACCGGCCCTGTTATTTTTGCTGCCGGTGCATTGAAAGAAGCAAAACGTGCATTAGGGTTAGGCTCAGTTGAAAGATAATTATAGAGATTTTTCACATCGGTTTCGCTCAAATTCGGGAATCCGGGCATCTCTCCTTTACCACCATTTACAACATGCTGGAACTCTCTTAAAGGAAGCCTGTTTTTTATTGTTAGCAGCTCGGGACCTGTTCCTCCTCTTCTGTCCGCACCATGACAAGCCTGGCAGGTGCTTGTGTAAAGTGTTTGTCCACTGGCTACCTGCATGTTTGCTTCCAGTTCTTCTTTTGTAGGAGGTGAACGCTTGATTACTTTTCCGTACACGGAAAGATTGTCGATGCTGCGAACAAAAACGAGTCCTTTATCAGGTACAGAAGCCGTACTTCCCCAGCTTGCGCCACCTATTGCACCGGGAATAGAAAATGTTTCCCGGTTCATAGAAACAGGAACAAACAATCCTGTTGGAACCGTATCCAATCTTTGCTTCCATGATGCATGTTCGGAATCACTAAGAAAGAACGGGTCTAAATCTGCTGAAGTAATTTTTTGACGATTGAATGGAGGAACAACAGTTGGAAAAGGTTGTGTTGCCCATGCTTGTTCACCAGGTATATCGCTTTTCGGAACAGGTCTTTCTTCAATAGGCCAGAGTGGTTCACCGTTTTCACGATTGAATACATACAAAAATCCATTCTTACCTGCTACGGCAACAGCATCAATTTTCTTTCCATCATGATTCACTGTAATTAATTGAGGTGCGGCAGCAAGGTCATAATCCCATAAGTCATGATGTACTGTTTGAAAATGCCACAACCTTTTTCCTGTTCGTGCATCTAATGCCACCAAACAGTTGCCGAATAAATTGCTACCAATTCTATCACCGCCATAATAATCATAAGTAGGTGAGCCGAGGGGGAAGAAAGCAATTCCTCTTTTTTCATCAACGGTTATCTCTCCCCACGTATTAATGCCTCCAACATATTTATAAGCATCTTCCGGCCAGGTCTCATATCCATATTCCCCCGGCTGAGGAACGGTATGAAAAGTCCAAACCAGTTTGCCGGTAACCACATCATAGGCGCGGCAATAGCCCGGAGTGGAAACATAACTTTCACCAGGAGAAGAACCTAAAAGAATCAGGTTCTCAAATACAACTCCCGGGGTGCTTCCCTGCGCCCTGAAAATTGTTTGGGGATCGCGGCCCAGGCCTTCTTTCAAATCCACCAAACCATTATTACCGAAAGTGAGAATTGATTTTCCTGTCAGGGCATCAATTGCCTGCAGGTAATTATTCATTTGAAAAATCAGCCGACGATCTTTTCTATCCTTGCTTTCCCAATAGTTAATACCTCTTCCTGTAATTCCCCTGAGGTTTGCATGTATCCATATTTCTTTTCCGGTGACAGCATTTAACGCTACCAGCGAACTGTTTTTCGCCAGTACATACATAATGGTATCAACAATGATAGGATTCCATTGATAAACGCGGCCATCTTCTGTTGAATAAGTCCATGCAACTTTTAACTGCCCGACCGTGTTTTTGTTGATATCATCGGCAATTACGTATTTGGATTGATCCGGCCCTCCACCGTAATTTGTCCACTTTCTGTGCGCAGAAGAATCCTCTTTACATCCAAAAAAAACAAGGATGAAAGCCAACCAAAAGGAGTGAAACGTAAGTTTTGTTTTACAGCAAGCAAAATTAATTCTCATAGCAAGCAAAATTTATCAGTAGTCGGTAGTTGTTCCGAATGAAATCATTCAGGAAAAGAAATCTGCTCAAACGTTTTGTAGTTGTCAACGTTTGTTGCCGGAGCAAAAAAGCAAATTACTTTCATCTCCACATCTCCTGTGTTTTTCAACATGTGTACCTTGCCTTGTTCAAACAAGATTGCAGAACCGGCCCTCACCTCTCCTACTTCTCCTTCAATCATTACTTTGCCCGAACCCGTGATAATATAAATGAGTTCCTCACTATTAGGATGCGAATGTGCAGGCCGAACGGTTTCACCAGGCAACACACGAATCACGCAAACGGATAAATTCTTTGCCTTGAGCGAATCTTCGTTTGCCAGCCAGCGCATAAACCTGCCGGGATGTTCAACTTCGGGAACTTCTGTTTCATGGATGATGGTCATACCGTATCTGCTTTAGCTTTTTTTGTTTTCAATGTTTTTAAAATGCTTTCGCTTAAATGTTTTGCATCCAAACCATAATGTGCTGCCAGTTCAGTATACGTACCGGAATGGATATAATGCAAACCACCTTTTGTTGTTGTATTGATTGGAATTAATCTTTGAGTATTGATGTTGGTTTCTTTTTCAAACAACACTCTTTTAAAATGCGACCAGAGATAACCATTATTTTGTTCGGCAATAAAAACTGTTTTGCCGGAACGATATAATTCAATGATGGTCTTTTCATCAATGGAAGGCATATCAATAACGTTGATATTGATTCCTTCTGCTTCCAAAGCTTTTGCAGCGTCCAACGCTTCGTACACACATCTGCCGGAAGAAACAATTGTTGCTTCAGCCTCTTCAGAATATTTTACGTTGTATGCTTTACCAAATTCAAACTCAAAATCAGCATCGTATATGACATTTGCAGGAGCTCTGAGCACACGCATATAGATCATGCCTTTATTTCCCTCCATGATCCATTTCATTACACCTAATAATTGCTGCGGGCAGGAAACATTGATGATCTTAAGTTGTGCCACTTCATTAAACAACATCACATCATCATTACCCATGTGTGTAGCACCGTTGGATTGTGTTTCAAGATCGGCAGCAGTGGCCACCATGGTTAAATCCAATCCATGGCCTTCTGACAGCCATCCGTTTTTATCAGCAATCACTTCTAACCGTTCCTGGTGACCAACGGCAATTCTTCTCATCACTTTCCAATCAAAGAAGGGACAAAAGGTACTCACCCAAGTATTACCACCAAGAATAGCAAACGCCTCGCCTAACAACATCATATTAGCTTCGGCAACACCGGCATTTAATGCACGGTATTTATCAACAAAACCAACGCCTGCCTGCAAACCGCTGGTAGATGCAAGGTCAGAGTCAACAGAATAAACTCTTTCATCCTGCGCAAAGGCTTTCATCGAAAGTTCGATTACTTTGTTTACACCATACGGTTTACCTTTTTCAAGCTTTGGCAATTGGGATGAAGCATATTTTATTTTTTTATCACGTACAGGAGCTCTTTTTGTTTTGACAGGAGTTTCTACATTAACTATTTTGTCTTTTTCAATTTTGAAATGCATAGCTTCCGCATGTTTCAAAATCGCCTTTCTTACTTCTGCAAAATCTTCTCCTGACAACTGGTTAAAAAATTGAAAGAATTCTTTTTCTCTGGCGACACGTTGCTGCAGTTGCATTTTATCTTCCTGGTCTAAAATATCATTTGATATAGTAGCCTTGTGTGTGTTCATGTAGTCAGAAAGACCACCATGACCTTTTGTTGATTTGCAAATGATGACAGTTGGTCTTCCATCTCTCTCTCCATATTTGAATTGGAGCAAAGCATTATATACCGTGTGATATTTGGTAGCGTCTACTTCAATCACTCTCCAACCGAAACTTGTAAAGCTGGTGCTTAAACTATTGTAAGGAAAATGAAGTGTGGTTACAATATCCAACTGTCCGCCATTGTTATCAACCAGCACACATAAATTGTCAAGGCGTTTGTAGCCTGCAAACATTACGGTTTCCCAAATGGATCCTTCCTGCAACTCGCCATCACCTGTTACGGCATACACATCAAAATGAGGAGAACGTTGTCCGGCAATAGCAAAGCCTTGCGCCACACCCATGCCCTGTCCCATTGGGCCGGTAGCCACATGCACACCGGGCAACAGTGGACCGGGATGTCCATTCAATATGCTGGAAACCGAACGGGAATTCTTTAAAACAGCACGATCAAAATATCCAAGATCAGTATAGATAGATGCGAGTGTAGCAACGGCATGTCCTTTACTCAATACAAATTGATCCTGGTCCAAAGCTGTTGGCTGCTCCACATTTACGTCAATAATACCTCCGTAAAAAAGGCTCACCATTGGTATGGTGGCAGAAGAAGCTCCACCGATGTGAATAGAACTATCCACTGAATAGCGGCATTGATGAAGATTCATCAACCTGATATCTGAATCTTTGATCTGCAGCAAATGAAGAATGCCTTTATTGATCAGCGATTTTTTATCTTCTAAATAAATCAAGAGAGTGTTTTTTATATTTTAAGAACAATCTATCATCGAGTAAAGAAATAGTTTCACGCAGAGACGCTGAGTTCGCGGAGGGTCTCCTCTGTGCTCTCTGCGTCTCTGCGTGAGATTATTATCTCTATCAATACTTGTCTCATGTTTACATGATCGACCAGCCGCCATCAACAAAATAAGCAGCGCCGGTTACAAACGATGCTTCATCCGATGCAAGAAAGTACATCACGTTGGCTACTTCTTCCGATGTACCCATACGTCCGAACACACTTTTTGATCCCAGCACCTTTTCTGTTTCCGCCGGATCTGGAGAATCATTGATCGAACCTCTTAACAAAGGCGTATCAATAGCACCAGGCACCACACAATTCACACGAATGTTGTGTTGAGCTAAATCGAAAGCCATGCTGCGTGTTAGCGTATCAATTGCACCTTTGGATGATGAATAGGCTGCACGTTCAGGCACGGTACGATAACCTAAAATAGAACCGGTATTTACTACTGCACCTTTCTTTTGTTCTACCATCATGGGAACAAAAGCATTGGACATGTAATAAATTCCTTTGAGATTGATCTCGTACAAACGCACCCAATCATCTTCTTCGCACTGCAGGATGCTTCCGCGAACTTCGAGGCCTGCATTATTAATCAATACATCGGCACGGCCGAAACGTTCCCTGGCAATTTGTGCTGCTTTTTGCACCTGCTCTTTGTTGGAAATATCGCAAAGACAGAAAACAGCATCTACGCCCATCCCTTTTATTTTTTCTTCTGCTTTTTTTCCTTTCTCTTCATTGACGTCAATCAAAACAATATTGTACCCGTTTTTAGCAAATTTCTCTGCCGCCGCTAATCCCAATCCCGATGCTCCGCCGCTTACAATCATTATTTTATTACTCATGGTAGTCTTGTTTAATTTTTTATTTATTACACGAATTAGAACGAATTACACGAACCTGAAATGAAAAAAAAGCATTTAGCAATTAGTTAAGCAATTCGTGTAATTCGTGCATATAATTCGTGTTATCAATTTAAATTCATTCCATTTGGTTTGGTAGCAACTTTGATAGCTCCATCTTTTCTCTTTTCAAAAACATCGAGTGCTGTACTGAATTCTTTCAAAGGAAAGCGGTGCGTCATCAAAGGCGTTAAATCAACCCGTTTGTTTACTAATAAACTGATGGCCTCCTGTGCTGTGTTTGGATTGGCACGGTTACCAACAATTTCAATTTCATCCAACACAATTCTTTTCATTGGTAAAGAAGGCTCCTCATGGGGAATACCAATTACGGAAACCACGCCACCTTTCGCTGCAGCCAAACATGCTTGTCGTATAGAATCCGTTGTACCTGCACATTCCAATACAGCAGGTGCACCTAAACCGTTGGTAAGATCTTTTACTTTTTGCACTACATCACCATCTTTATAACTGATGGGCACTGCACCTAACTCTTCTGCTTTTTTCAAACGATCGCCACTACCTACTGCCAGTATGCGGCCGGCGCCCAATGCCTTTGCAATGAGAATTGCCATTAAACCCTGTGGCCCTGTTCCCAAAACAAGAATATCATCACCGGGCTGCAGACGCGAACGTTTAACAGTGTACAATGCAATGCTTAACGGGTCTACACAAGCAGCATATTCCAAAGACATAGAGTCTGGAACTTTATAAATACTTTTTACAGATGAACGCATGTATTGTGCATAAGCACCGGGAGTGTAATGTCCGTATTGCCGATGCCCTCTTTCTTCGTAACCATAATTCAAACATTCATTGTAACGGCCCTTTAAACACATCGCACAATAGCCGCAACCGCAATGAGAAATTCCGCACACACGGTCGCCTTCTTTCCATCCAAGTTGTGTGGCTTTTGCTCCTGCCTGCACCACTGTGCCAGACCATTCGTGCCCGGGTATAAAAGGATAACCGGTTGGCCAAAAGCCTGGAAAATCACCATTGATAATATGAGGATCGGTACCGCAAATAAATGTTGTATCCACTTTACAGATCACTTCATCGGCATCAGGTTGCGGAACGGGCACAGTTTCAACAGCAAAATCACGAACGCCTTTTAACACCAGCGCATCCATTTCCTTAGGTAAACTCATAATTCGTTTTTAATTTCTTTAGATCCCGGAGCTTCTGAAGACCTCCGGGATCTTTGCAATTTTTACTTCTCCCACAGGGAGAATTCGTTGGTTGATTATTGTTGTGTTTTCACAAGGCGTTCCGAAGGAACGCTTCGTGTATTTATATGATTTCTTCTACCGACCAGTTGTTCCTGCGGAACATTCATTCAACATAGGATTACTTTATTTTATTTTATTTTCAGGTACAAGCGCTACTCCTCTGAACGGAGAGCCCGAACCACCTTTTATTTTCAGCGGCAATCCAACAAACCAAAATTCGTGGGCCGGTATCATATCAACCTGTGCCAGGTTTTCAATATTCAATATCTCCCTTTCACGACATACAATATGAGCAGGCTGTTCTCTTACCACAGCTACTTCATTATAGCTATCAATACTTGGTGCATCAGCACCAACACAAATGGCGCCTAAATCATTAAGATATTCAATAGCACTTCTGTCAACACCAGGGTAGTTACGGATATACTCAAACGGTTTTTTCCATTTTTTATACCAGCCGGTGTAATAAAAAACTACAGACTGTGGTTGAATGGTCACACCTGTTTTTTCAATCGCTTCTTCAACATCGGCTTTGGTGATGTAGCTGCTCGGTTCTTTGTGTGAGAAGTCAAACCAAACTCCGGGAGCCATGAACCATTCCAGTGGCAGTTCATTTACAGCACGGGCATTAGGTTCATTTACCACGTGATTGATGGCATCGACATGAGTATTAGAATGGTCGCACATGGTGAAGCCAACAACTTTATAAGAATAAGGAGGCTTGGTCAAACCAATCTTTTGCGTTTCTTCATGCGTAAGATGGTTCCATATTAAGGTTCTCTGATGGCCAATGAATGTCGGATCTTCTGTAGTGATGGTGTGACTCAGGTCAGTAACAACACAATCAATTCCCAAAAAGTTGAGCTTTGTCTGTAATTGAAAAGGCGGACAAAAAGCTTTTTTCAACGTAAGCATCATATCTGATTGTAGTAAAAAATATTGTTGAATAGCAAGCGATCGTTAGCTGTTAAAATTTTCGTGACCATTCTCTCGGCCATCGTTCAATCACCACTTTTGTTTGGGTGAAGAATTCAATGGCATGCCGCCCCTGCCCATGTAAATCACCAAAGAAGCTTTCCTTCCATCCACTGAATGGGAACTGCGCCATAGGCGCCGCTACTCCTATATTGATCCCGATGTTTCCTGCATTGGCAAGGCTGCGGAACTTTCTTGCATTAGCGCCACTGCTTGTAAATAAACAGGCCATATTACCATAATGACCATTGTTAATAAAATTCAAAGCATCATCCACTGTTTCCAATTCAATCAGGCTCATTACCGGTCCAAAAATTTCTGTTCGAATGGTTTCGCCATTCAGGGGCAAGCCTTCCAATATAGTTGGTCGGATAAAGTTTCCATTTTCATAACCACTAACCTTTGCATTCCTTCCATCGAGTAAAACTTTAGCTCCTTCACTTACTGCTTTATCAACGAGGCTTTCTACTCTTGTACGACTTTCTTTACTGATCACGGGGCCCATTTCAATCGTTTCATCTAAGCCAAAACCAGTGGTTCTTTTCTTTGCTGATTCGTATAAAGCCTCTTTAATACTCCCTTTATCACCAACCGTAATGATATTGGAAGCAGCAAGACAACGTTGTCCTGCGCAACCATACACACTATCGGTTACAATCTGTACAGACATTTCTATATCTGCATCGGGAAGAATCACCACGGGATTTTTTGCACCACCTTGTGCCTGCACTCTTTTTCCATTGGCCGCACCGCGGGAATAAACATATCTGGCAATGTTAGAAGAACCAACAAAGCTGATGGCTTTGATTTCAGGATGGTCTAATAAAGCATCAACCGTTTCTTTACCACCATGCACCAAATTAATAACGCCTGATGGCAAATCAATTTGTTCAATCAATTTGAAAACCTTCATCATGGTCAGCGGAACTTTTTCCGATGGCTTCAGGATAAATGTATTTCCACAGGCAATCGCGTAAGGAAGAAACCAAAATGGTATCATTCCCGGAAAATTGAACGGCGCAATGCATGCGCAAACACCCAGCGGCTGACGAATCATGAATTCATCAACACCACCTGCAATGTTTTCAGAAAACTCGCTTTGTATCAACATGGGAGTACCGCAAGCCGTTTCCACATTTTCGATAGCTCTTTGCAATTCTCCCCTTGATTCTGCTATAGTTTTACCACATTCTGTTGTAATGGTCCTTGCAATATCTTCAGCATTTTCTTCGAGCAACTGTTTTAGCTTATACAAGGGCTGCACTCTTTTCATTACAGGTACCTGGCTCCAAATTTTATAAGCCTCTGCTGCAGCTTCAACTGCCCGTGCTACATCTGTGGCCGTACCCTTTCCCATAGGAACTTTTCCAAGTATTTCCTGCGTCGCAGGATTAATGATATCTGAGGTATTGGTTTCTTTACTCTTTACCCAACTGCTGTTTATGTAATTATTAAGCACTTCCATGATTCAATTCTCCCATTCACAGTCCTCTCATAAGATGGACTGTGTCTATGATGTACCAAAACATCATTTATGTGAATACCTTTTTGTTATTTATCTTTTGTAAAACGGTTCAAGCTGTTATAGGTGTAAACTTATAATCCAGCTTCGCCAGGAAATCTCTTGAAACCTTTGCGGCTTCAAAGTTGGTGTAAGGCGGTTTGCCATTTTGCTGGTAATCCAGTTCAAACATGATCATGCCTGCCATTTTTTTTCTTCTTTTCTCCAGCATTTTCAATATTTCCGCAATTTTCACCTGCCCTTTACCTAATGGCGAATAACCCAGGTATCCTGTTTCGCCACCAGCGTAATCTTTTAAGTGAACATGTTCAATCAACGACATAAAGTCTTTACAAACCTTTACGGGGTCGCCACCGCCTTTTTGTATCTGTCCTACATCAGGCCCAAACTTCATATACCTTGTGTCGAGGTTGTTCATTACATAATAAATTTCCTCCTCTGTTTCTACTGGAGTGCCTGTATGGGGATGCAAAGCACAAACAAGGCCTTCATCAGTCACTGCTTTGGCAAAATCATTCATGGACTCTATCATGTACTTTGCGTGATCCTTGTAATTGAAATCCTTTGCACGTCTGCCACCTGCACAATACTCTATTACCTTGCCACCATTAGCCTTTAATAATTTTGACCAGCGAATAAGTTTGTCTAATTCAGCTTTTTTCTTTGAAGGGTCTAAAACATCGGTTTGGCAAAATGCTGACACAATGGGCACGCCGTACTTTTGCACTACCTGGCCAAAACCACCACGCTTGGTTTCCCAATCATCAATAACATTTCCAAAGGTTTCGAAGGAATGATAACCTAAGGCTGCCATGTCCTTCAATGCAGGTTCAAGGTTATCAGAATTATAACCCCAAAGGATAAACGTAGCGCCTATTTTGAACTTTCTTTTTTTTGCTTCTTCAAAAGCAAAATTGGGAGCTATAAGCGCTGCGGCTCCAGCCATCCCTGCAAGCCTTACAAAATCCCTGCGGCTGTATGAATTTGCATTTTCCATAAGTATAATATTTTAAGCACTTTACTTAGCAAGTGTAACAATGGCAGCTCCTGCAATCAATAACACCACGCCAAGAAATTTGATTAAAGTGAACGGTTCAACCGGAGAGCCCAACCAACCGAAATGTGAAAAGACCATTCCTGAAATTACCTGCCCTGCAATCATCAGTACAAAGGCCGTTCCTGCACCTAATTTAGGCATTGCCCAGGCAATACCAAAAACTAATGCACCACCCATAATGCCGGCTGTTAGTAACCAAGCCGGAACTCCTTTCAGATTTGAAAAAAATCCGGGATCCCAACCAGTAAGCCCGATGATGATAGCAGTAGCTGCACCGATACTCCAGAATAAAGCATTACCCATTCTCGGATTTTTTACAATGGCACCTACTTGTGCGTTCATGGCCAGGTGCAGGGTTAATACAAACCCGATAATTAACATCAAAACGATTAAGTAAACTTTCATATGCTTGGTTTTGGTTTTGATTTATGATCAACAGCATCATGTTTTGAATGTTTCCATGTGCATATGATCAAGGATGTTTTGGCAATCGTTGTATCTCTTCTCCAAAGCCTTGCAATAGCTGTCGCACTAAACAAGAAAAATTGAGCAGGAATTTTCTTTCATACAGCATAGCAAGGAATTTACGGTCGTTTTAAAATTTCTCTTCGAAAAAACATGTAAGCAATCGTTATGTCAAATTTCATTGATTCCGCCAGAAATAATTCCCAACTAATTCGCAATAGTTGGTATTATAGTAACATAAACTGGAGTATTTTTAGTCAATTTGAGTAAATTTTATATCTTTTACATATGAAACCGCATTTACTGAAAGTTTCGTTAGAACCCGGATCGTCTTTCAATATTCATCACAACAGGGGGCCAAAATTTTATGATCAATGGCAT
>JAGIAB010000559.1:2030-2272 GCA_017745135.1 Flavisolibacter sp. | reverse complement strand
GCAGAAAGAGGAACCATCTACAGTGAAGATGGTGAAATGCTCAGCACTTCTGTTCCTTATTTTGACATCTACATGGACTTTGGCGCTGATGGCCTGCGTGAAAAAAATGGAAAGCGCTTTAAAGAAAATATTGATTCTTTCGCTATTGCTATTTCTAAATTCTTTGGTGATAAAACTTCATCTGAATACAAAAAGGAATTGAAGAAAGCTTATGCAGATGAAAACCGATATTACCCTTTGCG
>JAGIAB010000559.1:0-2020 GCA_017745135.1 Flavisolibacter sp. | reverse complement strand
GAGACAGGGGTTTGACCTTTGAAGAGTACAAGCAGTTCAGAGCTTTTCCTCTTGTAAGATTAGGTCGTAATAAAAGTGGTGTTATTGCTGAAGTGCGAAGCAAACGTTTGAACCCATTTGGTTTGCTGGCAAAAAGAACGATCGGGTTAGCGAGGGATAATGCGCAAAATGTTGGCTTGGAAAGAACCTACGATGAAATGCTGAAAGGCACAACCGGTAAACGCCTGGTAAGATTTATTGCAGGTGGAGCCGCCATACCTGTTGATGGCTACGAGATCGAACCTGAGAATGGAAAGGATGTCATAACTACGATTGACATCCAGATGCAGGATATCGTTCAATCAGCATTGATGAAGATGATGGTTCAGAGCGAAGCGCAATACGGCACCTGCATAGTGATGGAAGTCAAGACCGGTAAAATCAAGGCGATTGCAAATCTCGGCCGGGAGAAAAACGGAAGCTATAATGAATCTCTTAATTATGCATTGCAGGCAACCGAACCCGGTTCAACAATTAAGTTGGCCACCCTGTTAGCGGTTCTGGATCACGGTAGCAGTACTATCAACGACTATGTTAGTGTGGGATCAACCGGTAATGCTTATGTGGGTGTTCGTAATGTAAATGATGCTGAACGGTCTCCAAAGCCGGTACTTACATTACGTGAATGCTTTGCTCATAGTTCCAATGTTGGTATGAGCATTGTTGCTTATAAAGCATTTGCCAATGAGCCTGACCTCTATAAAAATTATTTACAAAAATTTCATCTCGATAAAAAAACAGGGATTGATTTATTAGGTGAAGGTGCTCCTCGTCTTCCCAATTTAAAACGCAATAAAGAAGGTTTGCATGCCATGATCACGGCAAGCTTTGGATATGCCATCCAGGTTTCTCCTTTGCAAACTTTGATGTTGTACAACGCCATTGCCAATGATGGAAAGATGGTGAAGCCTTATCTGGTTAACAGCATAAAAAGCAATGGTGTTACCGTAAAAGAATTTTCTCCGACCGTTTTAGATGAACAGATCTGCAAGCCAAGAGTGATCCGCGACGCAAAATTGTGCATGGAAGCCGTAGCAACTGAAGGAACCGCCAAACAAATATTCAAAGACTTTCCATTTACTGTAGCGGGCAAAACAGGTACCGCACACGTTGCCGATGGTACCTACGGTTATAGAGATGGTGTTTACCAGGCTTCATTCGTTGGGTATTTTCCAGCCAACCAGCCCGAGTACACCTGCATTGTTGTTGTCAGAACAAAACCGCATGCTGCCATGCATTATGGAGGACAACTATCAGCTCCGGTATTTAAAGAGATTGCTACAAAATTGTATGCACAATATGTAGAAGGAAAGAAAACGCTGCCATTGCAATTCGTTCCTGACAGTTCATTGTATCAATATGCTGGTTATACTCCAGATGTTAAGAGAGTATTCTCTGCATTGAATGTAAAACATATTGACTCTTCCAATAAAAATAGCTGGAGCTGGATTTATAGCAACAATAAATACAAACCTGTTGTGAAGGCGGGAATGGTTCCGAAAAATGCAATGCCTGATGTAAAGAACATGACACTAAAAGATGCCTTGTTTTTATTGGAGAATATGGACATCAGGGTATTAACAAAAGGAAGAGGAAAGGTTGTAGCCCAGGATGTTTTGCCGGGAACAGCAATTAATAAAAATCAAACCGTAACGCTTTTGTTGAATTGAAAAAGTTAAGCGACATATTGTATAGGGTTTCCACCACTGCACTTGCAGGCAATACGAACATTGACATTACTGATGTTCAGATTGATTCACGCAAAGTGCAGAAGGGAACTTTGTTTGTTGCAGTGAAAGGTGTTGCTGCGGATGGACATCAGTTCATTTCAAAGGCAATTGAACAAGGTGCTGTTGCTGTTGTTTGTGAAGAAATGCCTTCTTCTAAAAGTGATGGAGTAACTTATGTGCAAACCGGCAACAGTGCAGAAGCAGCGGGTTTGATTGCTCATAACTTTTATGATCAGCCTACAACAAAGTTG
>JAGIAB010000558.1 GCA_017745135.1 Flavisolibacter sp. | reverse complement strand
CATTCTCAATCCACGGTTTGGACGTGTTAGCTCGATCCCGGTATCTGCAGGATTGATGTCATCCATATCCTCCGTATCTGCCAGGTAGGATGCTTTTGACGAGTTTGATGATAACAATATGTTTCCATCTTTTAGCAATACAGCACCGGAGCCGAACGGAAGAAACAGGGTTTTGTGAGGATCTAACACAACTGAATCGCTTCTTTCTATTCCTTTTAATTTCTCTTTCATTTCATCCAGCAACATAAAAAAACCACCGTAGGCTGCGTCCACATGAAACCATAACTTATGTTCTGAACAGATGTCTGCGATTTCATTTAGGGGATCCACTGCACCCGTATCAGTTGTTCCTGCAGATGCAATGACAAGAAAAGGATGTAACCCGGCTGCTTTATCAGTTTGTATTTGCTTTTTCAACTCATTTATATCGATTCGGAAATTTTTATCCAACGGAATTTTTCGAAACACTGCTTCATGAAGTCCTGTTATGTTCAATGCTTTGTAAATGCTGTGATGTGTTTGTTCGCCAAAATAGATGACGGTCTCTTTTACATTGGTGGAGTTGATCTCATAAAAATCCCTGGCTGCTTTTACTGCTATTAAGTTGGCAATCGATCCGCCTGAAGTAAGATTGCCAAAAGCAGTAACAGGATACCCGATGATGCCGGTCATCCATTGGATCACCTGACTTTCAATTTTCACCGATCCCGGACCTGAAAAGGCAATACCTGCATATTTATTTGAAATATCTCCAAGCATATCGGCAATTGAACTTGCCCACAATCCTCCGCCGGGAATAAAGCCTAAATGTCTTCCTGATGCACTGTTAATTCCAACAGCATCCACATTTGTTTTTAGTACCTCCAAAATAGCTTCAATAGGCTTTCCCTTTTCTTCTATTCTCATGGACGATAGTTTTTCGAAACTATAATGCCCGTTGTAGCCTGGCAGTTCGGAAAGCTGATTAAGAAAATGGTTGGTATAACCAATGGTTTTTTCCAATATCAGTGATCGTTGTTCTTTCGTGGGATCTAATTGCCTTGCAATAGTTTCTAATTGCTGAATCGTTTGCATAGGTTCAAAATTAGCATGAAAGAAAATTGCAGTTTTCCTTAATGTGCAAAATGAATGGGGAGAACAAAAAGACGGGTGACATTAGCCTTTAAGCCTTGCCATTGGTTTCAGAAAGACTTTTGATAAAATCAGGATGATGGTCTTTTACAAATTCGCCAATAGTGGTGCTACTCATTATAATTGACAGCTCTTCGCGAATCTTTGAAAAATGATCGTGCAAAGGACACAGGTTTGACGGATTGCATTTTTTCTTTTTGATGACACAGTTCTCCAATCTATTGTCGTCGGTTATTTCCATCAGTGTAATTAATGGTAATTGCAGGCTTTCTTCAGTAATGGAAAAACCGCCGGTAGGTCCTTTGAATGAAATGAGAATTTTCTCTTTAGCCAGTGTTTTCAGTAATCTTCCCATGTATTGCTTTGGCAAATGAAGCTGCGATGCGATCTCATCCAGTTGCACAAATTGTTTCTGTTCACGTAAGGAAGCAATGTATAATATACTTCTTACAGCATATCCAAAGGATTTTGAAAATAACATGGCTACTATTGTATTCAGGCAAAACTATTTTTAGCTGCCAGGTATGCTATGATCAATATCAACACTAACTATGATAGCTGTCACGCAATAAGCGATAGTGCCTACGTACGCCCGGGAAATAAAAGCTTTAGGAACTAAATGGGAGAATTGATTTAATGATGATATAAGTCATGAAATAATTTCCTACTTGTAGGTATTTTTATCAAATGGAACCGCTGATAAAAGATTTGCAGAAATCCGGGTTAACAGATGATCAGATAAAAAAAATTTTTTCCGTTATTGCTGAATGGACAAATACCAACTACCCCGTTATGGGTACGTTAGTTGAAAACATACTCAGGAGAAACCATTTGATTTAGTAGCCCATAAAACTCGTGTAAAATCTAACTCGTGAAATCGCTTCAATGCCCTCTGATCGAGGGCTTTTTCTTTAATGTATGGAATGTAGAACAGGTTTGCGAGGTTATCAATCTCAAGCCCATTTCTTCATCTCCCATTCTCTCCCTAACTTGCCGCTTCAAATTTTCCACCATGAGTGCTGCTGCAGATGTTAAACGCATTACCACCAATACCCTGCAAAAAATGAAAGCATCAGGCACAAAAATCTCCATGATCACTGCCTATGATTTTTCTTTTGCAAAAATTTTTGATACTGCCGGCATTGAT
>JAGIAB010000557.1 GCA_017745135.1 Flavisolibacter sp. | reverse complement strand
GCACAAAGGCCTTCAGTGAGACATCGGCTGGAAAGGTTTCCATAGTGGCGGACACTCGGCACCAAAGGAAAATATTATGGAAGTGAAATGGCAGCATGATAGAGTTGATAGCAGCTGTTTGCTGGCAATATGGGTATGGGGAGGAGCTGGACGCCCAATTCTTGCTCATCTATGTTAGTTCTGCGGGGTGAAATTTACTACATCCCAATATGCTTTCTTGGGCTGACGGCTTGTATCAAACAGAAGGGGATAGTTTTTTCCGCCCCTCGCATCCAGCCAACTAAAACGGTCACTAACACCCCAAAAAGTTACTGCGGTTATTTTTGTTTTATTCTCGCGGAAAACCTCAAAAGCCATTTTGTATTTATCACGTTGCTGTTGCTCGATTTCAGGTGTAAAAGGTGATGTTGTTTGGCCTGCGCCTTGAATAATCTGACCACCTTGCCTACCGCCAAATATCGACACGTCGAGTTCTGTTACCTGCACCTGTAACCCAAGTGAAGCAAACATTTGAATTGATTTTTCCAGTTCCTCTCTTGAAGGATTATTGATAGACCAGTGACCCTGTAATCCTACTCCATGAATGGGAATTCCGGACTCTTTTAGTTTTTTAACCATCTTGTAAATCTTATCCCGTTTCTTTGGATTTTCGGTGTTGTAATCGTTATAGAAGAGAACAGCTTTCGGGTCGGCAGCATGGGCATATTCAAACGCTTTACCTATAAATTCTTCACCACATATTTTATACCATGCCGACTGCCGATAGAATTCTGAATCTTTGTCGTCTATTGCTTCGTTCACCACATCCCATCCATACACAGATTTTTTGTAGTGGTTAACTACTGTGGTAATGTGATCCTTTAATCGTTGAAGTAATACCTGTTTTGACACCGTGTCTCCTTTAGCATCTACAAACATCCAGGATGGAGCCTGTTGGTGCCAGCACAGCGTATGCCCTCTCAACTTCATTCCATGCTTTTGTGCAAAGGCAGCAATTTCGTCGGCGTCTTTCCAAAAATATTCATTCTCACTAGGATGAATTGGTCCCATCTTCATCGCGTTTCCAGCCGTAAGACTGTTGAAATGTGTAACAATTAATGCCGAGTCCTCGCCGTGCAACATCCGGGGGCTAATGCCACCAGCCCCTATATCGAAATAATCTTTGTAGTAGTCTTTTAAGCCTTTCGATCTATTCGATGTTGATTGTGTCGTTTTAACCACACTGGAACAGGAATAGATCACCAGAAAAAGAGCAACTGTAGCTGACATTCCTTTTTTGTTCATAAGCATGAGAACGCGTTTTATACAAGCAAATCCTTTTTTCAATTTATATTTTTAAAGAGTGAATTAGTGACCACGTTTTGATTGTTTGGGAGATTGGTTACAAACCACCCCCGTGCGGACACTCAATAGAGTACAATTCATAAAGCCTTCATTTGGATTGAATATTAGTCCACTGGAAAAACCAGAAAATTAGGGGTGTGAAATTTTATGCCAGCTTTTTCTATTGTAATGTTTGTAAATTCAAAAAATCCGCCTTCCTTTAAAGAACTAAAAAAAGGATACTTTGCGATAAAGACATCTTCATCACATACCATTCCACGGTAGGCAACCCCCTCCTCCGAATTATAATAAAATTCAAATCCAACAATTGCATAAGAACTGTCTGAAAGAGCTAAAGAAAAATTTTTTCTAAAAAAACTTCTTCTAACATCTAGTTCGTTGGTAAAACTATACCCCTTTATTGTAGCTTTTACTCCTGCCTGTGGCAGAGAGCTTCGAGAGACGCAAGTAGTGTCGGATTGTGAAAAACTAACCAAAGAACACAGCGAAAAAAATATGATTACTAAGTACTTTATCATTACATAAAAAATGGATGGTTAACTAATTTATTTGCATTGTCCTCCTGGCTGATCTTGGTATACTTAAGAAAGCTTTTCTCCGTACGATGACCAGTTATTTTCATTATAGAAATGGTTGGCATATTTTGAAGGTAAGCATTTGTTGCAAATGATCGTCTTGCAGTTGTGTCGTTATCAATTCCCATTTCTTAAATACTCAGTTACTCCCTCCCCTCCTTTTGTTGCCCGGCTACTAAGTGATTAGACGCAACAGCAAAATTTCTAAATGGGTGATTTACATTCAAAGTTAACTGCGCAATATTTATTGCGTATTGCGGCAATCATCCATCACTTTACCAACACGCCGAGTCCACAAGCCACCGCACAAAGGCCTTCAGTGAGACATCGGCTGGAAAGGTTTCCATAGTGGCGGACAC
>JAGIAB010000556.1 GCA_017745135.1 Flavisolibacter sp. | reverse complement strand
TTTACAGGAAGAAATTCAGCAGTTGGAAGTAACCAGGTTGATAAAGGCCAGCACGACGATCCCAATTTTACTTTTAGTTCTCATGGCTGTGCTTCCATGATCAAAAAAGAAATCTTTGATAAGGTGGGTTATTTCCCTGAAAAATTTTTCTTTTATTATGAAGAAATGGATTGGAGCGCAAGAGTAAAAAAAGCCGGCTATAAAATTTATTACCAGCCAAAAGGATTGATCTTTCATAAACAATCAATGACGCTGGGTTTGCAAAGTCCAAAGAAGCTTTATTACATGACAAGAAACAGGATTTTGTACATGAGAAGGAACACTCGTTTTAGCCAGTTTCTTGTTTTAGCCTGTTTCTTTATTTTTGTTTCTATACCGAAAGGAATTATTACGCATTTATCAAAAGGCCAGTACCAGCATCTTAAATCTTTTATAAAAGGAGTTCTGTGGAATGTAACTACATCCAAACACTCTGCAGTTTGAGATTCAGAAGCCAAGTATTAATTTAATTGCCGCAATAACCGTTTTTTAAATTATCGTAAATAACATTACATGATACAACAAGCTGTTGAAACACCAAAACATAATGTCGATTATGAAGAGTGGTATCATACAGAAAGACACAGTACCCACTTCAATGAAGGCTACTACAATGCCCGTGCAGAAATCGCCGTAAAAAAATTTTTCTCCGGTATTGACCTTAAAAACTCAAAGATTCTAGACTTCGGCTGCGGCTTAGGCCAGAACATTTATAAAATTCCGAATGCCGTTGGATATGATATTTCAGAATTCGGAATTGAATTCTGCAGAAGAAAAGGAATCAATGCTACAACCAATCTTTCTGACATAGCTGATGAATCCTTTGATGTGGTTTTTACAGCTCACGTTTTAGAACATCATCCGCATCCAAAAACCATGTTGGAAGACATGTTCAAAAAACTGAAGAAGGGTGGAACTCTTGTCCTTGTTATTCCGCACGAAGTGCATGGCAAGGCTCAATTCAAATTTGATCTGAACCAGCATTTATACACCTGGAATTTCCAGGCCATCAATAATCTTTTGTTGCTAACTGGTTTTGAAATCCGCGAGAATAAGTATTTAAGAGGAGCGGGATACAATAAATTACTCCCATTAGCAAAAAAGAATTTTGGATTGTACAGATCGGCCACTAACTTTTTATCAAGGCTTGCGGGTATTAAGGAGATGAAGATTGTGGCTGTAAAACCTTGATTGTGTCTGCAGCAAAACGCATAAGGGTGCTTGAATGTATCCGCCAGGGGCAGATCGGTGGCGGTGAATCTCATTTATTGAGTTTGGTTGAAAATATAGATCGGACCAAATTCGACCCGGTTGTTCTGTCTTTTACCGATGGTCCCATGGTTGAACGATTAAATTTACTCGGAGTAAAAACAAATATCATTCATACGGTGAGGCCTTTCGATGTCCACAAATGGAAGAAAGTAAAAGAGTGGATCCGCTCCGAAAAGATTGATCTTATACATGCTCATGGCACAAGAGCCAATTCAAATATTCTCTGGGCGGCAAGGTCCCTCGGTATTCCTGTAGTTTATACCATTCATGGTTGGTCCTTTCATGATGATCAGAACCCGGTTGTAAAAAAAATTCGTGTGTTGGGAGAGAAATATCTTACTTCAAAGTCAACATTAAATATTTCGGTTTCACAATCAAATAAAGAAACAGGACATAAATATTTTAATGGCTTTCGTTCTGTAGTAGTGAATAATGGAATTAATACCAACGTCTTTAACCCCGAAAGAACTTTCAAAGATATAAGACAGGAATTGAATATCCCTGAGAATGCAACACTGGTTTTATTCCTTGCACGGTTCACTCATCAGAAACAACCGATAGTTCTTTTAAAAGCATTTATTGAGGCGGCTAAAAAAGATGAAAGTCTTTTTCTCCTTATGGTCGGGGACGGTGAGCAAAAGGAGGAAGCGATTCAATTATTCGAAACGTCTGGATTTAAAAACAGGATCATTCTTTCTTCTTTCAGGCAAGATGTTCCTGATATTCTTGCTGCGGCAGATATTTTTGTTTTGGCTTCCCTTTGGGAGGGTTTGCCAATAGCACTCTTGGAAGCTATGTCAATGGGTAAAGCTATCATTGCTACAAAAGTGGATGGAACTAGAGAAATTCTCCGCCATAAAGAGAACGGATTTTTAATAGAAACCGATAACTTACAACAGAACCTAACCAACAGTTTATTAGAACTGAGTAGTAACGACCAATTAAAAAGTGAACTGCAAAGAAATGCAA